>DATNGO010000081.1:0-5464 GCA_035605855.1 Acidobacteriaceae bacterium
TCACGCGCATCCCTCCTTCAAGTCAGCCCTTATACGAAAAAAACTTCATGCACCGCAACGCCTTCAGCGCTCCGGAACCTCCGCCAGCGGCAGATGCACATGCTTGATCGACCGCCGCTGCCACGTGTACGTCATCTCCAAATCGCCACTCGCATCCTGAATTACTGTCGGGTACGAGTATTCGCCTGCTCCCTGCTCCAGTGTCGCAAACACGCGGAAATGCTCGCCATCACGGCTAACCGCAAGGTTCATTGGCGACCGTCCGCGCGGCGTGTCGTTGAAGATCATCACCACCCGCCCATCCTTCAGTGCCACCGCATCCAGCCCCGAGTTATTGTTCGGCACATCCAGAAAACGAGTCTTCCCCCATGTCACGCCGTCGTCAAACGAGTCCGCCACCACCACCTTCGCCGCCAGCGTCCGCGAGCGCGCATATAACCGCAGATGCCTTCCACTTAATCTCACTACCGACGGCTGAATGATCCCCTCAAACTGCCGCGGCCCGTGATCCTTCGCGCGAAGCTCCACACTGTCCATCGGCGGATCAGGCGCCGGCGTCTCCGCCTTGTCCTGCTCCTCGGTCACCGTGATCGGCCCAATCTTCTTCCACGTCGCGCCATTGTCCGTGCTGCGCTCAATCCACGCTGCCCATGTCTTGTACGCCTCCACCGACGACCCGCTCACAATCGTTCCATCCGCCAGCACCAGCGGCTTCGCCCGAATCGGCCCCAGCAGTCCCGCCGGCAACCGCTCCGGCTTCGACCACGTACGCCCCTCATCCGTGCTCCACATCCGCGCGCCCGACCAACTCCCCGTGTCCGGCCCCGCCTTGTAGTACAACCACAGCCGCCCATCCTTCGTATGAAACAGCACCGGATTCCACGTCGGAATATTCTTCGCGCGCGCTACCTCCGCCGGCTTCGACCACGCACCCTTCGCATAACGCGCCGTCCAAATCGCCACGTCCGGCGCGCGCTCATGCGTCCCGCCAAACCACGCGGCCAGCAGTTCGCCGCCCTTCAACTCCGCAATCGTCGACGCATGGCACTCCGGAAACGGCTGCGACCCCGGCTCAAAGATGAACTCACTCCGTGGATGCACGCTCGGGTCCGTGTTGTGCGCCACCTGCGCACTCAACCCACTCGCGGCCATCAACACACCACACATCAGCCCAACAGCCTTTCTCACTGCGCAACCTCTCCCGCGCTGAAGTCCGCCAGCGTCACAATCTCACCCGGCGCCACAACAATCTCACTCGGCACAGCCATCTCTGCATTCTCGTCGTAGAAGCTCGTGCGCTCCATCCTTGTCCACCGCACGCCGCCCCAATCCACGCGCAGCCGCTGCGCCTCCGTCGACCGGTTCAGCACGATCAAGCTGTTCCGCTTCCCATCCGTAAACGCAGCCGTCAGCAGATCGCTGTCAGCCGTCTGCGCCTCCACGCGCCGCATTCCCTTCAGCACATGCCGGCTGAACGCACCCAGCACTCGCAACTGAAAGCTCGACGCCACCGGAACCGAACCCTTCGCTCGATCCGGCACCATCAGCGACCGCGACGCTCCAAAGCTTGGCTGCTCCACATCCAGCAGCAGCCAGCAGTACAGCAGCATCTCCGCATCGGCCTCAGTCAAATCCTTCTGATACAACTGCCCCACCTGCAGCGCAATCCTGTACGACGGCTCCTGGTACGCCGCATCGTTCAAACAAATTTCCGTCGCCAGAAACGGCTTGCCCGCACTCGCCTCATGCAGCGCCCGCAGCCGCGCGTCATACATATCCGGATTCGCCAGAAACTCCTGGTAGTCGTACTGATGCGCCGCCGTATAGTCCGTTGCGCTCCACTCCTCCGGAAACCGCTTCGCGTCCTGCATGCGCCTAACCGCAATCCACGAATACGGCGCATCCGCCATCTGAATCTTCGTCGATTTGAAACCGGCCGCATCCAGAGCCTTGCGCACCGCCATCGTCATCGCCGCAAAAATCTCCGGCGGCTGCTCCACCTCATTCTGAATCCCGATAATCTCCGGCGCCGCACCCGACCGCTCCTTCGCGCGCCTGCAAAAATCCACCACGATCCGCGCATACACATCCGGCTTCGCCGCGCGCTTCACCGGCTTGCCCCACGCGTCGATAATCTTAGAGCCCACCGGCTTGCCCTCCGGCGTATACGCCTGCACTGCCCACTCCGGCAGCGCCCACATCTCATACAGCACCATGCCGCCCAACTCCCGCGTGCGGCGGCTGTAATCGAAATCTGAAACCTCACCATTCGGAAAGTTGTCCCCGTAGTAGTGCGGAGTCGCGTCCTTCAAATCCTCCACATTCGACACATCCTGCTTCAACTGCGTACCCATCGGGTACTCGCGATCCACCAGCAGGTTGTACCGCTTCAGCATCTGCCAGTACATCCGCTTGCCCTCATCGCTCAGCTCCGCATACGCCGGCACACTCGGGCTTCCGCCAAATCCCAGCATCTCCTGATGCACCTTCGCCGCATCCACCGTCACCGTCGCATCCTGTGGCGTATCCGACAGCAACGCACCCGCCAGCGTCATGTGCTCATTCCGCGGGCCGGAAAACATCAACTGCTGCCGCGTCAGATCAAACAGCAGCGGAGCCACCAGCACACGCTCTCCATTCAGCAACACTGTCACCGCAAGATGCGCATCCACCACCACCGTCAGCGCGCGCGCGTGCCCCACATACTGCTGCTCTTCCTCGCGCACCGTCTTGTCCGGATAGTTTCCTCCACCATCCAGTGCAGTCGAATCATAAAACCTCTCCGTAAGCCGCACCTTTGAGCTCGTCAACTCCACCGTCATCCCCGCGCGCGGCCCCGTAAAGATCCACGACAACTTCGTGCGCTCCGGCACATCCCCATCCAACCGAATCGTCCTCGAAAACAACGCCGGCAGCTCTCCCGCGAAGTACACGCGCGCAATCGCATCTGGCCGCGTCCACCCAGGCCCCACCGGTCCATCGCTCGCAAAGGCAAATCGCTGCGCCACGCCCTGCGTCGCCGCCTTCGCCTCCCGCAGCGTCACCGCCTGCTGCGCTCTCGCCGCGAAAGCGCACACCATCAACCCGCTCACAACACACTCACGCAGCAACGATCGTCCGCTCAATCTCACCTCGTCTCGCTAGTATCCCGATCTTGCGTCCACGGCTGTCAACCATCATTTCATCATCCGAGTTTTCCATTTCATCTCCAAAAGCATAAAAATGAAAACCAGAGACCAACGATGGCCACATCCCGCCGCAACACTCTCCTCGCCCTCTCGCTTGCCTTCTTCGTCATTCCCGCACGCGCCCAGCGCGTCCCCGGCTACAACTACGACGAATCCAAGATCGCACCCTACACGCTCCTCGATCCGCTCCGCCTCGCCGACGGCCACGCTGTCACCACCTCGCAGCAGTGGCTCACCCAGCGTCGCCCCCAAATCCTCCGTCTCTTCGAACAGAACATCTTCGGCGTCACTCCCGCCGCCGCAACCCACGCCATCACGCACGCCCGCATCGTCGAGCACAACGAGCACGCCCTCAACGGCCTCGCCGTTCGCGAGCAGGTCGACCTCACCTTCGAACCCGCACCCGGCATCACACCCTCCCCACAAGTCCTGCGCACCATGCGCCTGCTCCTCTACATCCCCGCCGCGGCGGCCGCCGCGCATCATCCCGTGCCCGTCGTCCTCGGCCTCAACTTCCTCGGTAATCAAACTGTCCTCGACGACCCTGCCATCCAACCCACGCCCATCTGGATTCAGCCCAAAGGCTCCGAACTTCAGCACCTCGCGCCCTCCGAAGAAACCCGCGGCCTCGCCACACAACAGTGGCAGGTCCGCATGCTGCTCTCGCGCGGCTACGGCTTCGCCACCGCCTACTACGGCGACCTCGAGCCCGACTTCAAAAACGCCAGCCAGTACAGCGCGCGCAATCTCTTCGGTCCCATGGGGTCCCCGGCCAGCTTGCTGGCGGGGGTAAGGATCGACAACGCACCCGACTCCTGGGGAGCCATCGGCCTCTGGGCCTGGGGCCTCAGCCGCGCGCTCGACTACCTCACCCTCGACGCCTACGTCGACCCCGCACACGTCGCTGTCACCGGTCACAGCCGTCTCGGCAAAGCCGCCGACTGGGCCGCCGCGCAGGACACCCGCTTCGCCGCCGTTCTCTCCAACGAAAGCGGCCACGGCGGCCAATCGATCCAACGACGAGCTTTAGGCGAGACGGTGGCTCACCTGGAGCACTCCTTCCCCTACTGGTTCTGCCCCAACTACGCAAAGTGGGTCGGTCACGACGCCGAGATCCCCGCCGACGGCAACCTCCTTCTCTCGCTCATCGCGCCGCGACCTCTCTACGTCGGCTCCGCTGTCGGAGACGAATGGTCCGATCCCAAAGGCGAGTTCCTCTCCGCCGTCAGCGCCTCGCGCGTCTACAAACTCCTCGGCAAACCCGCACTCGCGCCGGACACACCACAACCCGCACTCGCCCACCCCATCGGTCTCGAAGGTTTTGTCGCCTATCACGAGCGGTCCGGCAAGCACGACGTCACCGCCTTCGACTGGCAACACTACCTCGACTTCCTCGACAACCGCTGGGGCAAGCCTGAGGTCAATCCGCCCACAACGATGGCCGGCACCGCCGAGCCTCCGCTCCCTCCGCACCCCGCCACCACTGCGCAGATCAACAACTGGCGTCGCGAGATTCGCCGCGCGCTCTTCATCCCCGACCCGCTTCCTAAACTCGAAACACAGACCGTCTCATCCACCGAAGTCACTCCCGGCGTCACCCTCGACAAAGTCATCTACACCACCGCCTACGGCCTGCGCATTCCCGCCGACGTCTTCCATCCCACGCACGCACCCGCAGCCAAACTCCCCGCCATCGTCGTCGTCAACGGCCACGGTGCCGACAAATCATCGTGGTACTCGTATTACACCGGCGTGCTCTACGCCCGCGCCGGCGCCGTCGTCCTCACCTACGACCCCATCGGCGAAGGCGAACGCAACGACGGCCACAAGGACTTCACCGGCGAGCACGACCAACTCATCGTCACCCCGGAAACCATGCCGCGCCGCATGGGCGGCCTCATGATCACCGACGCCATGCAGGCCGTGAGCTATCTCTCCTCACGCCATGACGTCGACCCGCACCGCATCGCCGTGATGGGCTTTTCCATGGGCTCGTTCATCACCTCGCTCACTGGCGCCGTCGACCCGCGCATCCACTCCGTGCTCCTCGTCGGCGGCGGCGATCTCGACGGCCCCAACGGCTACTGGGACCTCAGCCACGTCATGATGTGCCAGGGCGGACCCTACCGCTCGCTCGCCTTCCTCGGCGACCGCCCCGCCGTTCTCTTCACCCTCGCCGCCCGCCGCGGCGACACCTTCATCATCAACGGCACCGCCGACACTGTCGTCGACATCCCGCACCACGGCCCCGACTTCTTCGCCGACCTCCGCCAGCG
>DATNGO010000082.1:0-10023 GCA_035605855.1 Acidobacteriaceae bacterium
CTGATACACCTTCTCTACAAGTCCATTGGAGTGGTCCAGGTACTTCCAATACTGTGTCCACTCGTCGTCAATCTTTACCGGTGTCGCCGTCTTCACCAGCGCATCCACATCCGCCGGCTTGATGTTCGCGCTCACAAACACTGACTCAAACTGCGAGTGAATATGATGCTCGGTCGTATATCCATTCGGATTCGGCCCGGTCCACCCGTTGTACTGAATCGTGTTGTGCAGCGGCTGCGACCCATCGCCTACATAATGCCCCAGCCACCCCGCATCAAACAGAATCGCCGTCTCCACGCCTGAGGTGTCCTCGTTCGCCGCAACTTCCTTCCTGTACTCGCGCAGGTCCGACTTCAGCCTCTGCCACACCTCTTCCACCTGCCACGGCTGAAATCCCACGCGCTCATCCAGCGTCAGCTCCGGATGCTGCGCCTGCGCGGCCGCCAGCGCGCGGATAAAGTCATACCGTCGCCGCGGAAACCTGTACCCGTCGATGCAATCCGGCGTCCCCTCCGTACACTTCGTCGCCGCAAACACCGCCCACTCGTAATTCAGAATGTGGTCCGGCGACTGCTCCGCCACCAGCTCCGGCTCCGCATCTCTCTGCTTCCACCTGTCCGGCTCCGGCCCCATCCACTCGATCACGTCCCTTGCATGGCCGTTGCGCAGAAACGCCGGAACGTCTGCCGGCAAATTCTGCTGTGCCAGTAGATTCACCATCATGTGCCCATCGTGTCCCCACGCCCACGCCGGCTGGGCCGCAGCCATCGCCAGCCCCGCAATCACCACGGAGCACCCCAAAAATCCTCGAACAAAACGCATTTCGGAAGTATACCCAGCGCCTCCGGCCCCTCTCGGCGTGACAACTGATCCCTCAACTCTGCCGGCGGCCCCGAGTGGCGAGCGCAGCCAAACGCATTCATATCTCCGAACAGACACGGCCTGAACGATAGAAAAATGAAAGATTCGACACATTAACTGCAATGACTCCGCGCCCGCGGCGTTATTGCGGATATACTCGCAAATAGTTCCCCGCCAGTGCATCGATCGACCAAAGCACAAAGGAGAGTGACGCGTGCTGGGATCCTTCGACAACTCGCTCGGCAATACCCGGTCCGAAGCCACCCGGTCCGAAGCCTTCAACGCCAGCCCCCGCTCAAGAGCCGCGGCCAGGGAAACAAAGAGGCAGCAACAGCGCCTGCGTCAGCTCCTCGTGCGCGAATGGTCTGAGCTGCCCTATGCCATGATGCGGCTCACCGCAGCGCGCAGGCCGTGGGACAGCAACCGCTTCTACTGGCGCGATCAGAACGTTCAACTGCGCGAGATCGATCTCAGTCTGGCAAAGAGCCGGGCACAGGACGACGCGCCCACCTATACAGCTACCTACGCGCGCGAGGATCGCCGTCACGATTTCGCGCTCCATCCTTCGCTCGAAGACGATCGACTGCGCTGGTCCGCCCCCGGCATCTGCGACACGCCCAACCTGACCACCGACCAGCTCGCCGAAAAACTCCTGGCCAAGCTCGTCGCCTTCTACACCACCGGCCTCTCCTAACCACCAGTTTTGAAAGGACTGGGCTTTAGCCCCGCCGTGATTGTAGCCACCGGTTTTGAAAGGACTGGGCTTCAGCCCCGCCGTGATTGTAGCCACCGGTTTTGAAAGGGCGGGGCTTCAGCCCCGCCGTGATGGCCGCGCGCAAGCGCTTCCGCTCTGCCGAAGGCCCCGTGCTATTCCTTACTTCGCCAGCTTCGCCAGATCCCTCTTCTTAATCTTCAGCACGATCCCCGCATTCCTGTCCGCCACCTCGCTGATGTGAAACTCCGAAGCCACACCCAGGAACTCCGCCTGCTCGCTCGCCGTCAGCTTGTAGTCCTGCTGCAGCCAGTCCGCCATGCTCGCGGTCGCGCCCCGCAGAGCATCCTCCAGCGTCCCGCCCAGCCCCATCGCAATCAGCGCATCCGCCGTCTCCACCCGCGGCCCATTCAGATGCTTGCCCTGCACCACATCCACCCTCACCGTCACATCCATCGACGTCTCCAGCGCATCCCCATTCAGCTCGCCATCCCCCTGCAGAGCATGCGCATCGCCGAAATACAGCAGCGCCCCAGGATTTGAGACCGGCAGATACACCGTCGCGCCCTCGCCAATCTCGTTGAAGTCCATATTCCCGCCATACCGTCCCTCATCGCCCGTCGGCGGAGGAGCCTGCGGCGGCCCCACCGCCGTCGCCACGCATCCCAGCATCGGCCGCACCGGAATCGAAAAGCCCTTCATATGCTCGCCCGGCGTCTCCACCGAAGCCGTGCCATTCACCCTGTCCAGCTTCCACCGCACCGTCTTGCCCGCGTCCTTGAACCGCACCGCCATCTCGCTGTTCGTCGCGCGGTCGACCACTGCGTCATCGCTCATCGCCCAATCGCGATTCAGCTTCAGCCGCACAATATGCACCACCAGCGTGTCGCCCGGCATCGCGCCCTCAATGTAGAACGGACCCGTCGCCGGATTCCCGCCCATCACCCTGCGCACACCCTTTTCATCCGTTCCGCCCGCATCCACCGTCGTCGTGTGGATCGTGTCTCCCGGCCTCACGCTCAGCACCGGCTTATTCATCGGCGACCACGACCGGTAGAACACCGTCGGCACAAACTCATGCGTCTCATTCCCGCGCACAATCGGCCTGATCAGCTCCGCGGTGAAGGGAATCCGGTCATGCCCCGTCGGATTGCCGCTCCCCGTCGACACCACCTCGCCTTTCATCTCGCCATTCACCACCGTCGCGGTCACCTCATCTGCACCGCCCTCGCTGTCCTTCGCGACAAAGTGCAGCTTCGCCCCGCCCTCTGAACTACTGACCGTGCCCTCCAGCTTCTCTCCATGAAAGTTCCCGGTCAGCTTGTCCCCCGTCTGTTGCAACTGCAGCGGAGCGTACGTTGGCGTCCCATAAAACTCCGCCGTCACCTGCCACTTGCCCGTCAGCGAAGTGTCCGCCGACTGCCCGCTCAACCGCACACCGCCCACCATCAACGCCAGCCCGAACATCCACACCAACGTCTTCGCTCGCATGCAGTCTCCTTCCAGACACAACAACGCTTAGCAGCCTATACCGTGCCTTGGCCCCAAAAGTTCATTAACTTTCGCTACGATGGGTACGCCCCAGCACCCGGGCCCCGCACGCATACCTTCTCTCGAAATCGGGTCCCTTCGTTCGTCCGGCATGTTAAAGGCACTTGGCTTAAAGGCACTTGGCCTCGGGAAGGACACCACAAAATGAGGAAGCTCAAAATCATCGAACACATTTCGCTGGACGGCGTGATCCAGGCTCCCGGCGGCCCAAACGAAGACGGCGACTATCCCTACGGCGGATGGACCCGCGCCTATAGCGATCCCGCGGCAGGAGAGGCCATCCTCGCAGCGCATCGCGAGCCCTTCGATCTGCTGCTGGGCCGGCACACCTACGATATCTGGTCCGGCTTCTGGCCGAAGGCCCCCAGCGGTCCGCTGGCGGACAGCCTGAATGCGGCGACGAAATACGTCCCGACCCACAGACCGGACAGCCTTGAGTGGGGCCCATTCGAAGCCCTCGGACCGGACATCGTCGAGAGTGTTCGCTGCGTCAAGGCGGCGGACGGGCCGCGCCTGATCGTCTGGGGCAGTTCGACGCTGACACCTGTGCTGCTCGAGCACGGCCTCGCCGATGAGGTCCTGCTGTTCATCTATCCAGTCCTGCTGGGTAAAGGAAAGCGCTTCTTTCCTGACGGTGCCCCGCCCCGGCAACTCCTGCTCACCAGCTCGAAGGCTGTGTCCTCCGGCGTCCTCATCAACACCTACGCACCCGGCGGACCTCTGCGCACCGGTTGATCCAACAAAGCGGCCTCGTGAGCAGATGCGGATATTGCTTGGGCAGAGCGACCGGATAATAAGAGTCGAACGCCCCGCCGGTGTCATCGGAATTGAATGGCAGACACGAAAGCCCTTATTGAGCAGGCGTACGCCGCGTTCAACAGCCGGGACATCGACGGCGCCTTAGCCCTGATGACCCACGACGTCAGTTGGCCCAAGGCTTCGGAGGGCGGCAAGGTCATCGGCAAAGAAGCGATCCGCGCCTATTGGACCCGCCAATGGGCTGAGTTCGACCCCCATGTCGAACCCCTGGCGATCACCCAGGAAGACGGAGGCAAGCTCCGCGTCCGGGTCCACCAACTCGTCAAGAGCCTTTCGGGCGATGTCCTCTCCGACAGCGAAGTTCTCCACGTCTTCACCATGAACTCCGGCCTCATCGCAGCCATGGATCTCGGAGACGAGCCTGATCCATCCGCCGGCCCCTCCACCGCATTCGCCCATCGCTCCTGAGCGCCTACTTCAGGCAGGCCATAATCTCGGATGCCCACCCTCGACGCGAAGCGGCAGGCCGGGGTCCCCTGCGACCTTGCTCGCTGGGGCGGAGCGTGGGGTATCGCGCGTTAAGACCCGCGAGAAAATTGCTCGGACCAGCGCCGCCTTTCTGTGAAGGCCCTAGCTATTTAGGGAAGACACCAAAAGGCTGCCACCAGTTTTGAAAGGGCGCCCTGGTAGTCCCAGCCTTGGTCTGGGGTTTCCCCGCCGAAAGCGCCAACGGCGCGCAATATACCAGCCTGGGGCGCAGCCCTAGGGTCTTGAAAGGGCGGGGCTTCAGCCCCGCCGTAATCGCCGCGCGCAAGCGCGCTTCCGCTCTGCCGAAGGCCCAAGCGATGTCCGAGCGCCTCAGGCTTGTTTTGAAAGGTCGAACTTCATCCCCGCCGTAAGTGCCTCAGATTTGTTTTGAAAGGGCGGGTTACAGCCTGCCGTAACAATGACTCCGTTTCGTTAAGGGCACGGCTTCAGCCGTGCCGTAATCACCGCGCGCAAGCGCCTTCCGCTCTGCCGAAGGCCCAAGCGAAGTCCGATCGGGGTCCCCGGCGAGCTTGCTCGCTGGGGTGAAAGGACGAAGCGTCTGAATTGCCTTCCTCGAACCCGCCACTCCCGCAAACCTCGCCTGATACACTCCCTCTGACATTCACACGGAGTACAAATGGTTTCTCGGGCTGCCCCCCTCCTCGGGCTCACTTTCCTCATCGCGTGCTTACCTTGCAGCTCGCAGCTACGAGACATCGACGCCACCAAACTTCCCCAAAGCCCCGCCGTGCACGCCGCCTACCGCAGCGCGCAGCAGCTCGAGCCCTATGCCAACACCTGGAGCCTGAACTGGAACTACGACATCCCAAAGGCCCAGGTTCA
The DNA here is from genome assembly GCA_035605855.1 of Acidobacteriaceae bacterium. Classification (GTDB taxonomy): domain Bacteria; phylum Acidobacteriota; class Terriglobia; order Terriglobales; family Acidobacteriaceae; genus Granulicella. The sequence goes on from DATNGO010000082.1 coordinate 5,255, forward strand.
GGACAAGCTCGCCGACGACCTCGGCATCCTCAGCAAAGCGCTGCAGTCCGATCCATCCAATCACGAGCTCCAACTCCTTACCGGCCTCGTCGCGCACTTCGCCTACAACCTCAACGACGAAGCTGCTTTTCAAATCGCCACGGATAATCTGACGAAGGCCGCCGCAGCGCACCCCACCGACATCCGCGGCGAATGGTTTCTCGGCATCCATCAATGCCAGTCTCTGCAGGTCGTCGACGGTATGAACCGTCTCCTCAATGTCGAGGCCAAAGATCAAAATCCTCCGGCCGCTTTCTGGTACGACTACATCACCTGCGCCAGCGTCGCCGTCCTTCCTGCGCACACCCGGCGCGCCATTGACCACGCTGTCGCCAGCGGTCAACCTCCCGAGCGTTTCAAGGCACTCTCGGATATAGCCAACAGCCGTTACAAAACCGCCGACCTCGCCAAAACAATCGGTGCCCACGATGCATGGACGGCCGAAAAACTCCCCAACGATCGCGTCTCCTTCACCAGCCGTCTGTGCGGCGTTTCCTTCACGGCCAATGGAAATTGGGAAGTCCAGATCAACGACCTAACGAAGGGCGTCTGCTCCGCTACCTCCAGTCCACCGGCGAAGAAAGGCGAAGCGGCTGCAACATTCCTCCTCATGGCCAAAGCGCCCTCCGAAGCGCAAACCCTCGACGACTTCGCGCAGTCCTTCGCCAAAAATCACAATGCCCAGGTAAACGTTGCATTCGATCTGCCGTGCCCGGTGGAGCACTGCGTATCGCTCGACCTCGTGGTCCCCGACATGTACCCGACGCAGGGAGGCGGCCACATTCTGCTCGTCGCCTTTGGGCGCGACCAGCCCCGCTACGACGGGCTCCCGTTCGAAAAGCCCCAGGGCCCTCCCATGAAACAAGGGCAGCAAGGCCCCGTCGCCTTCCGCATCGATCCCAACTATCGCCGAATTCCCGGAAAGCTCTACTACCTCGTCCTGATGGACTCCAACGCGCAAATCTTCGCCAGCAGCAAACCGGGCTTCGTCGCGCTCGTGAAATCCCTAACTGTCGAATAACCCACTCGCAAAGAGAGCGCCAATATTTCCTGTCAAGCCTCCTTGACATGCCAAGCAAACTTGTCGTAAAGTCTGCTTGTCATCAGGAATCAAGGAGAAGCTCGATTATGGCCGGAATTTGCAGTCATCCCACCAAGGCAGTCCGCCGGTACGTACAGCGGATGCGCGCCTGGGCCTTCGTGTATCTGGGAACAGTCTGGGTCATGACCCGGTACGTACATCAGCACCACCTCACGGGCGCCAAGCTGTTCATGCTCGCCGCAATTCCCGCGGTCGAGGTCGTCGGCATGATCGCCATCGTAGGCATCTACCTTCGCGACGAGGTCGACGAGTTCAAACGCCACCAGTTGATCGTGTCCATACTCTGGGCCATCGGCTTCACGCTCGCCCTCATGGCGTTCATGGATTTCCTGCAGAGCTACCAGGCCATCACCGCGCCGCCGCCGTTCATGGAGTTCATCGTCTTCTGGCTATCCATGGCACTCATGCAGAGCATCCAGAAGTTTCGCAATCGGGTGCGCGGCGATGAATAACCATCTCAAGGAACTCCGCGCCCTCCGTGGCTGGTCGCAGGCCTTCCTCGCCGAGCAGCTCGACGTCTCCCGCCAGAGCGTCAACGCCATCGAGACCGGCCGCTACGACCCCTCGCTCCCCCTCGCCTTCCGCATCGCCCGCATCTTCGCCCTCCCCATCGAGCAGATCTTCGAAGACGAAGCCTAGCGAGCCTCAAAAATCCCTGCACCAACCTCACCTGACCAACAGGAGGACCACCCATGTTCGCCGACACCCACTTCATGGACGTCACACGCCTGACGACCCTTGCCCATCCGCTCTCTTCCATATTCCTTTTAATCCCGTTCCTGTACCTCCTGGCGCTGACCCCGACCCCGACCACTTGCCTCTTCCGGTCTCTTCGCGATCGATGGAAACCAAACAAAACCCTTACGCCAGCCGGAAATCCTCGCCTCGACGAACGTCTCTTCCTCGGAATCATGGCGGGCACCTTCGTCCTTTTGCAATCGAACGTGGCCCACACGATCTATGTCTTCGCAGTTTTATCCTGCTTACCTTTCGTTCATCGTCCCTTGTAGAGAGCCGCCGCATCTCAACTCGCCGGGCCAAAAAACGCTGTCAAGCCTGTGCGCCTCTGCAAATCTCGGCAAGTCACAGGAACGAAACGGCTTACCCTGTGCAAATGTAACTGCAGGTTTTCCCCTTCGATTCACTAGAATTAAAGAAGGTGGCTCTAAACAGACGTCCGCCGTTTGCCCGAGATCTAACCCTCACAGAATCTTTACTTTGCAAGCAAGCCCCTTGAAATCAAGACTTTGCATAATTAGTCCTACCCTAACTCCAGCAGAATGAAGACTTTGCGCAAAAAGTGCCGGGGAGGGGGTACTACACCAGCACCGGCTGCTCCCGCACCACCGTCGATCCAAACACCCTCCGGTACCGGGCAATCTCCTCCGCGGGTCCAGTGGCCTTGCTCGCATTGTCAGAAAGCTTCACCGTCGGCACGCCATCCGCGCTGGTCAGCTTGCACACCAGCGAGATCGGCTCGAGCGTATCTTCGCCCCGCGGATGGCACCCGCGAAAATCATTCGTCAGCAGCGTCCCCCAGCCTGCACCGAACCGGATCCTTCCCTCGAAGTACTCATGCAGCGCGATGATCGTCTCCGCGTCCAGTGCATCGCTGGCGATCAGCCGCTTCGTCCGCGGATCCTGCCCCTGCCGCAGAAGCCACGCAATGTACTCATCCCCCGCCTCAAACGGGTCCTTCGAGTCCACCCGCTCTCCGGTCCACCGCGCCACCCATTCCGGCGCCCCCTCCAAAAACTGCGTCGTCCCAAATGTATCCGGAAGCAGAATCAGCAGCTCACCGTGGTAGCTCTGCTGCCACAGCTCCAGCACCCGATACTGCGACGCCCGCAGCTCCTCATCGCTGCCCCGCGAGGCCATCGCCGCCATCGCCATCGGCAACTCATGCGCATTCGTGCCGATCGCCTCCAGGTTGTGCTTGTACGCCAGCGCCGTGTTCGACGTGCCACTGAACCGGTCCTCGCCGACATTCAGCACCGCCTGCAGCGCCTCCACGCAGTACTCCTGCCACAGGAAGCTATGCCGCCGCCGCGTCCCGAAGTCCGAGAGCCGCAATCCTTCAACGCGCCGCAGCTTTTCAATCTTGTCCCACAACCGCGTCTTCGCCCGCGCGTAGAGCACATCCAGCTCCAGCTCGTTCAGCTCCGCCAGCGCCGCGCGCGTCTTCATCTCGCTGACGATGGCGAGCGAGTAGACCTCCCACATCGTGATCTCGGTCCACAACCCGCTGAACCGCAACACGAGTTGACCATCGTGCTCCGCAATCTCGTACTCCGACAGCCTGAACCCATGCTCCAGCCAGTCCAGGAAAGCAGGCTCGAAGATCTGGCGCACGCCGTAGAAGGTGTTGCCCGCCAGCCACACCATCTCCGACCTCTGGAACTTCAACCGCGTCAGGTAGTCCATCTGCTCACGCAGCGCCTCGGCGGAGATGCGCTCTCCCAGCCGCACCCTCACCGTGCGGTTGGTGATCTCACTCGTCGCTGTGACGCGGGGAAAGTTCTTCCAGATGAACTGCAACATCAGGAACTTGTAGAAGTCCGTATCGAGCAGCGAGCGCACGATCGGATCCAGCTTCCAGTTGTGGTTGTGCGCGCGCTCTGCGAAGTTCACGTTCATCGCTGCAATTCAGCCTACTCGAGTTTTGAGGCCTGCTGTAAGATGATTCTGCTGAGAGGACCTTCCAGAATGAAGACACTTCTGCAGTATCTTTTCGCATTGGTGCTGGTGATCCTCGGGATTGCGTTGCTATGGAACCCGTCGCAGTCCGCGCAGACGACAAGCCAGCTCCAGGCCGATCCCGGAAGCAACTCGCAGGTCCTCGATCGACCTGCCTCCCATCCCCTCATGAGGCTGGCCTGAATTTCACGCCAGATTTGCAGAAGAGCCGCGTAATTGCTGGCTGAATCACGATAAACTGGTAGCTGATTATGGCTACCAAAAAAGAACTTCTCAAAGACAAGATTCAGCACATCGACATCACCGAGCACAACGTTGTGCCGCTGGTGGACGCGATGGCTTCGATGGCCTACAGCTCGCGCGATCTGGCGCGTGCGGCCAACATCTATGACATGATGCTGCGCGACACCGACTGCGGCGTCATCCTCTGCCTCGCCGGCTCGCTCATCTCCGCGGGCCTGCAGAAGGTGATCGTCGACCTGGTGCGCAACAACATGGTCGATGCCATCGTCTCGACCGGAGCGAACATCGTCGACCAGGACTTCTTCGAAGCCCTCGGCTTCCGCCACTACATCGCCGGCGACGAGTACAAGTACGGCGCGGGCGATGCCGATCTCCGCGAGCTGATGATCGACCGCATCTACGACACGTTCATCGACGAGGAAGAGCTCCGCATCTGCGACGAGACGACCGAGAAGATCATCAACTCGATGAAGCCCGGAGCGTACAGCTCGCGGGAGTTCATCCGCGAGATGGGACGCTACCTGAAGGAGAACGGACGCACGCCCGCAGCCGGCAAGCCAGACTCGATCGTGCTCGCCTGCTACGAGAAGAACGTGCCCATCTTCTGCCCGGCGTTCTCGGACTGCTCGTTCGGCTTCGGCATCGTGGCGCACATGCATGCGCGCCAGGGCAAGCCGCACTGCTCCAT
>DATNGO010000083.1:0-3964 GCA_035605855.1 Acidobacteriaceae bacterium
TTTCTCAGAATCGCCGGCGGGCTTGCTCGCTGGGGCCAATATCCGCCATTCACGCGGCTGTTACAAACTTTCCACAGCGAAACGCCAGCATTTTCGAGACCCCAAATCCGCCAATGCCCAATTTGGGGAGTATCTGCGGTAGCACCACAATATCTAGTTGTTTTATACTTGACTCGTACCAGAGCTGGCGGTACTTTCAACCGATCGGGGTTCCCGGCGAACTTGTTCGCTGGGGTGTTCACGCCCGGCTTTGGTGAAGCGCCTGACCTCTTGGCTCACACCGTGACCTAGGACCACGGGGGTCCCCAGCGAACTGGTTCGCTGGGGTCGAAGCTCCACAACCCGGTTCCCATCCCAACCGTAGGATTCGGAGTCCGGCCCAGAACTCCCAGGTCAGCGCCAAGTCCGCTTCACCCCGCGCCGGTTCTCCGGCACCCGACACCCCCGTGACCGCCGCCCTCCGCTGCGGTCATCCAAGCTCTGTGAGAGGTTTCCCCATGGCCGATATCGTGACAAACACCGCTTCTGCTTCAACCACCCCGGCTGCCACCTCTCTGGGTGCCCCGTCTTCGGCCGCGAAGTCGCCTAAAACGGGTTCAGGCCTCCACCGCGCCCGCGGCCTGAAGTTTGACCGCCACTTCACCAAGCCCGGCGTCAGCCCCTTCGACGAGCTCACCTGGGAGAAGCGCGACGCCATCATCCAGGACTTCAAGGGCAAGATCATCTTCGAGCAGAAGGACGTCGAGACGCCCTCCTCCTGGTCCATGACCGCGACCAACATCGTCGCGTCCAAGTACCTCCACGGCCAGGTCGGCACGCCCGAGCGCGAGTCCGGCGTCCGCGCCCTCGTCTCCCGCGTCGCCGAGTCCATCCGCGACTGGGGTATCCGCGACGGTTACTTCGCCTCTGCCGAGGACGCCTCTGTCTTCTTCGCCGAGCTCTGCCATCTCCTCCTCAACCAGAAGGCCGCCTTCAACTCGCCCGTCTGGTTCAACGTCGGCTGCGACCGCCTCGAGCCCAACTCCGACGCCCACAACTGGCACTGGGACGCCGACAAGAACGACACCGTCTTCTCCCGCACCGGCTACACCCGCCCACAGTGCTCCGCCTGCTTCATCAACTCCGTCGACGACTCGCTCGACTCCATTCTCACGCTCGCCAAGACCGAGGGCATGCTCTTCAAGTGGGGCTCGGGCGCAGGCTCCAACCTCTCCAAGATCCGCGGCTCCATGGAAACCCTCTCCGGCGGCGGCACCGCCTCCGGCCCGCTCTCGTTCATGCGTGGCTTTGACGCTTTCGCCGGCGTCATCAAGAGTGGCGGCAAGACTCGCCGGGCGGCAAAAATGGTCATCCTCAACGTCGACCACCCCGACATCTCTGAATTCATCGAGTGCAAGGTCGCCGAAGAGCGCAAGGCCTGGACCCTGATGTCCGCCGGCTACGACGGTTCCTCGCCCGACTCCGAAGCCTTCACCTCCATCTTCTTCCAGAACGCCAACAACTCCGTCCGCGTCACCGACGAGTTCATGAACTCCGTCGCCAACAACGACACCTTCTTCACCAAATCCGTCAAGAATGGCGCTCCCGTCAAGGAGTATCGTGCCCGCGACATCATGCACCACATCGCCGAAGCCACCTGGCAGTGCGGCGACCCCGGCATGCAGTACGACTCCACCATCAACCGCTGGCACACGAGCAAAAATACGGCCCGCATCAACGCGTCGAATCCCTGCTCGGAGTACATGTTCCTCGACGACTCCGCCTGCAATCTCGCCAGCTTCAACCTGATGAAGTTCCTCACCCCCGGCGGCCAGTTTGACGTCCTCGCCTACCGCCACGCCATCGCCGTCGTCACCACCGCGATGGAGATCATCGTCGACGCCGCCGGCTACCCCACCGAACAAATCAGCCGCAACTCGCACGACTACCGCCCGCTGGGCCTCGGCTACGCCAACCTCGGCGCTCTGCTCATGGATTTCGGCCTGCCCTACGACTCCGACGCCGGCCGCGCCTTCGCCGCCACCGTCACCGCCATCCTCTGCGGCGACGCCTACGCGCAGTCCGCCCGCATCGCCGAGTCCTGCCCTCCGCTCGGCGCTGCCACGCCGCTCACTCAAGGTGCCAATCGCGACGGTGGCGCCTGCCCCGGCTTCTACGTCAACCGTGAGCCCTTCCTCGACGTTATCCGCATGCATCGCGCCGAGGTCAACAACATCGACAAGTCCCTCAAGCCCTCGCCCAAAGGCTCCGCAGACGCGCAAGGCTTCATCGCCCCGCAGCTCGACGAACTCAAGGCCGCCGCGCAATCCGCATGGGACGAAGCCCTCGTCCTCGGCGAGCAGTTCGGCTACCGCAACTCGCAGGTCACCGTCCTCGCGCCCACCGGCACCATCGGCTTCATGATGGACTGCGACACCACCGGCATCGAGCCCGACCTCGCCCTCGTCAAGTACAAGAAGCTCGTCGGCGGCGGCATGATCAAGATCGTCAACAACACCGTGCCCGGCGCCCTCTTCAAGCTCGGCTACAAGGACGCCGAGGTCCAGGGCATCGTCAACTACATCGACGCCACCGGCACCATCGAAGGCGCGCCCGCAGTCAAGCCCGAGCACCTCGCCGTCTTCGACTGCTCCTTCAAGCCCGCCAAGGGCACCCGCTCCATCTCCTGGCAGGGTCACGTCAAGATGATGGCCGCCACCCAGCCCTTCCTCTCCGGCGCCATCTCCAAGACCGTCAACCTCCCCACCGACTGCACCGCAGACGACATCGCCGAGGCCTACACCGAAGCCTGGCGCCTCGGCCTCAAAGCCGTCGCCATCTACCGCGACGGCTCCAAGGGCACCCAGCCCCTCAACGTCTCCATGGCTGAAAAGTCCGACAAAAAAGACGGTGTCATCTCGACCGGAGCCGAAGGCGGAGTGGAGAGACCTGCATCTGGGACCCCCGAGACAATCTCCGCGCTCATCGCCGCCAACGCCCAAACCGCCGCCGACGCCGCCAGCCTCCGCGAAGAGCTCACCACCACCGCCGCCCGCGCCGCCCAACTCCAGCAGACCAACGCCACGCTCGCCGCGCAGCTCGAAGCCCTCCGCCGCTCCATCACCGAGGGCAACGACGCACTCGACGCCCAGGCCCCGCCCGTCGCCATCCGTCACCGCCTGCCCACCGAGCGCGCCTCCATCACCCACAAATTCTCCGTCGGCGGCCACGAGGGCTACGTCACCGTCGGCCTCTACCCCAACGGCCAGCCCGGCGAGATCTTCGTCCGCATGGCCAAAGAAGGCTCCACCATCTCCGGCCTCATGGACTCCTTCGCCACCGCCGCCTCGCTCTGCCTCCAGCACGGCGTCCCGCTCAAGGTGCTCTGCGAAAAGTTCGCCCACACCCGCTTCGAGCCCTCCGGCTGGACCGGCGACGAGCAGATCGGCTACGCCAAGTCCCTCATGGACTACCTCTTCCGCTGGATGCAGCTCCGCTTCCTCAGCGGTCACCAACTCTCCCTCTTCAGCCTCAAGTCCCTCAATGCGGCTGCCCCGGCGACGCTGCCCTCGGAAGCAAGCTTTTCTTTGTTGTCATTCCGCAGCGAAGCAGCGGAATCTGCTTCTGCTCCTGCCCTTGCCTCAGGAGGCGACACTGTCCCCGTGACCGGCACCGTCAACGCGCCCGACAACACCATCATCCCCAATCTCCACGCCTCCGAACCTACAAGCCTTTCTGATCCCTTATCCCTGATCTTTGATCCCTCGCAATTAAACGACCGCCGCGCTCCCCAGCAAGGCATCGCCCCCGACCTCGCCGCCCGCACCGGCACGGAGCCTTCCCTGACTCGTAACTCCCTAACTCCTAACTCTCTCGCCGAAGACCGCAGCTACATCCACGTCGCCGAGGCCATGAAGCAGATGTACAACATGGGCGACGCCCCCTCCTGCTCCACCTGCGGAGCCATCATGACCCGCAACGGCTC
>DATNGO010000084.1:0-8651 GCA_035605855.1 Acidobacteriaceae bacterium
AAATAAGGTGAACGGATAACGGAATGAACTACATCAGTCCAATCATTTGGCAATTTCTGAATAAGTGGCTGCACGACTTTCCACTGTTGCCGCCCCAGGCGTCGAAGATCGCGCCTGAAATGGATGCGCTTTATTTTTTCATGGTGCTGGTGAGCCTGATCGGCCTCACCATCGTGATTCTGCTCGTGCTCAGTTTCTCGCTGCTTTATCACAAGCGCCGCAATCCGCAGCCTACACAGATCGAGGGCTCCACGCTGCTTGAGGCGACATGGACCATTATTCCCCTGGGCCTGTTTCTCATCATGTTTGTGTGGGGCGCGCTGCTCTATTTCCGCGTGTATACGCCGCCTGTCAACGCCATGAATATTTACGTGGTGGGCAAGCAGTGGATGTGGAAGGCGGAGCACCCGGGCGGGCAGCATGAAATCAACGCGCTCCATATCCCGGTGGGGCAGCCCGTCCAGCTGACCATGATCTCGCAGGACGTGTTTCACAGCTTTTCCATCCCGGACTTCCGCGTGAAGCGCGAAGTTATCCCCGGCCGCTATTCAACCGTGTGGTTCCAGGCGACCGATCCAGGCACGTACCACATCTTCTGCACGCAGTACTGCGGCACACTTCACTCCGGCATGATCGGCGAAGTTACTGCGATGACCCCGGCCGACTACAAGAAGTGGCTGGATCAGTCGAATTCCGGAATGAGTCTGGCGCAAAACGGCGAGCGACTCTTCGCATCGATGGGATGCAATGCCTGCCACTCCGGGAATGCGGCAGCTCGCGGCCCCAATCTCGCCGGGGTCTACGGATCGAAGGTGACACTGACCGATGGCAGCCAGGTTCTTGTGAACGATGCCTATCTGCGTGATGCAATCCTCAATCCATCGCAGCACGTTACGGCCGGATATGCTCCCATCATGCCGACCTACCAGGGGCAAATCAGCGAGGACGGCCTGATTGATATCGTCGAATTCATCAAACAATTGCAATCCAATTACCGCATCCAACAGACCTTCGTCACTGCGGACTCGAACCAGGCGTCGCCCACCACTCCAAGTGTGGGCAGCAACCAGGACTCGGTGAAGCCATGAGCAGTACAGCAACCATCGTCACTTTGCCCGACCAGGCCACAGCAAGACTACCGAAGCGCAACTATCTCAACAACGAGGACGGCTTGTTGAGCTGGCTGCTGACCGGCGACCACAAGCGTATCGCGATGCTGTACCTGATCTCGATCACGTTCTTTTTCTTTATCGGTGGAGCGTTTGCCGGTCTTATTCGTCTGGAGCTTCTGACGCCGCAGCCGGACCTCGTCGCGGCAGATACCTATAACAAGTTCTTCACGATGCACGGCATCATCATGGTCTTCCTGTTCCTGGTGCCGTCGGTACCGGCGACCATCGGGAACTTCCTGATGCCGATCATGGTTGGCGCGAAGGATCTTGCGTTCCCGAAGATCAATCTGCTGAGCTGGTATCTGTATGTGCTCGGCGGCATCCTATTAATGGCCGCGCTGGTGCTCGGTGGCGTGGATACGGGCTGGACCTTTACCACGCCGCTCTCCACGCACTATCTGAACACCCACGTCATTACAGCGGCGCTGGCGATTTTCGTGGCGGGCTTCAGTTCGATCTTTACCGGCCTGAACTTTATCGTGACGATCCACCGCATGCGTTGCCCGGGCATGACGTGGTTCCGGTTGCCGCTCTTCGTCTGGTCGAACTACGCCGCTTCGCTACTGATGGTATTGGGCACCCCGGTTCTGGCGATCACGCTGGTCCTGGTGCTCCTGGAGCGCGTCTTCGGTATCGGCGTCTTCGATCCGACCAAGGGCGGGGACCCGCTCCTCTTCCAGCACCTGTTCTGGTTCTACTCCCACCCGGCTGTCTACATCATGATCTTGCCAGGCATGGGCGTCATCTCGGAGACGATCTCCACCTTTAGCCGAAAGCGTGTCTTTGGTTACACGGCGGTTGCCTTCAGCTCGGTCGCGATCGCGCTCTTCGGCTTCTTCGTGTGGGCGCACCATATGTTCATCATGGGCATTTCCAACTACTCGGCACTGGTTTTCAGCCTTCTGACCATGCTGGTGGCGGTGCCTTCCGCAATCAAGATATTCAACTGGGCATTCACTCTGCAGAAGGGTTCGATTACCTTCGAGACGCCAATGCTGTATTCATTTGGCTTTATGGGGCTGTTTACCATTGGTGGGGTAACCGGCGTTTTCCTCGGCTCGCTGGGCATGGATATTCACTTGACCGAGACATACTTCATCGTGGCGCACTTCCACTTTGTGATGGTCGGTGGCATGCTTATGGCCTTTCTCGCCGGAATTCACTTCTGGTGGCCGAAGATGACCGGCCGCATGTACCCGGAGTCGCTCTCGAAGCTGGCCGCTGTCACTACCTTCATCGGCTTCATTCTGACGTTCATGCCGCAGTTCATTCTTGGATATCTTGGCATGCCGCGCCGCTATCATGCCTATCCGCCTGAGTACCAGGTGCTCAACGTCCTCTCAACCGCGGGCGCGACGGTGCTTGGCGTGGGTTATATGTTGCCGCTGCTCTACCTCGGTTGGTCGCTGAAGTATGGCGCGATTGCGGGAGACAATCCGTGGCAGGCTACCGGCCTCGAGTGGCAGATTCAGTCGCCGCCGCTGACGGAGAACTTTATCGAGATACCGATTATGGATCACGAAGCCTATGACTACGAGTGGCTCGAGCAGAAGCAGAAGAACGAGGTGACGACCGTTGGATAACACCGTCGCAACCGAACATCCGCACACGCACGAAACAGCTGTGCATGTCGAGCACGAGCATATCGCGCTGCCGCAGCACCGTCACCATTTCGAGACGGTCGAGCAGCAGCGCGAGGCCGGAAGCTTCGGCATGTGGCTCTTCCTGCTCACGGAGATCATGTTCTTTGGCGGGCTGTTCTTCGCGTACCTGCTCTATCGAAACTGGTACTATGCGGCCTTCGCGTCGGCGTCCGAGACGCTGAGCATCCAGATCGGCACAGCGAACACAGCCATCCTGATCACCTCGGGCTTCTTCATGGCCTTAGCCGTTTGGGCCGCGGAGGTCCGCAAGAAAAAGATGCTGGTGTGGACGCTGATCCTGACCACCGTCTTCGGGGTTGCATTCCTGGGATTCAAGTACGACGAGTACCACGCCAAGTGGGTGGAGCACCATATCCCCGGGGCGCACTTCGATATCAAGGACTTCGTCAACCCGCCCATTAACCCGCAGACCCACAAACCGATCGAAGACCCGATTTCGCCCGACATGGCGCAGCGAACGCAGATCTTCTTCTTCCTGTACTTTGCCATGACGGGAATGCATGCGCTGCATATGATTATCGGAGTTGGCCTGCTGTTCTGGCTGATTCGAAGGGCCGCAAGGGGAGACTTCAGCGCCGGTTACGTCGCGCCGATCGAAAACTTTGGGTTGTACTGGCACTTCGTCGACATCATCTGGCTATTCCTGTATCCATTGCTCTATCTGATTAATCGTCATCCCATGCACTAGTCTGCTGCGCCTATGACCCGCACTACGCCCAAGGAAGACTCGATGGCTGAAACAGTCCACCACACCGAAGCTCAAGATCCGACTAACGTTACGAATCCCGAACACACGTCACACCATATCGTGACGCCGGCTCAGTATGGCCTTGTGTTCGGCACGCTGCTCATTCTTACCGGGGTTACGGCAGCTGTGGCGTTTATTCCACTGGGCTGGGCAAATCCGGTGGTCGCGCTGTTCATCGCCTGCTTCAAAGCGTGCATCGTCGTCCTGTTCTTCATGCACGCGAAGTATCAGTCGCGGCTGATCAAGATGACCATCGGTTCAGGCATCTTCATGTTTCTCTCGCTGATCGTCATGACGCTCAGCGACTACATCAGCCGCTCGTGGGGCCTCTGGTAAACCCAGAACGCACTAGCGTACAAAATCCTGCGCTCCGCGGCTTCAGCCCGGAGCGTCTTTCTTTGCGCTGCGCAAGACCTGCCGTAGAAATCCCATCCAGGTGACCGCTTCATCCTGACTGTTGCCCAGTTGCATCGCGAGTTGTCGCACGACATGTTCGCGGGCGTTCGCGGGGAATCTTCGCGAATAGCCCGTAGCCTCCATTGCGCCGACCAGTAGCTGGGTCAGCCGGTCCCGAGTATCGGCGGTGATCTGTACCTCATGGATGGGGGGAAGTTCTCTCGCATCCTCGAACCCTCCGCGCCCGAGTTCGTAGAGGCATACGGCCACTGCCTGTCCCAGATTCATCGAAAGATGGCGAGCGTCCGAGGGTGCAAACATCGGAATGTTCACAAGGAGCTGGCAATGGCTTAGCTGTTCGTTGGTCAGCCCTGTTTTCTCTGAGCCGAAGAGAAGCGCGACCCGGGAGTCAGGCTTGGGTAACTCCTTGATGAGTTCCTGGGCTGCTTCTGCGAGCGGCAGTACTGTCCGGGATAGCTGTCGGTCACCGATTGCGGTAGATCCAACGCTGAAAGTGCAGTCGGCCAGGGCGTCGGCGATAGAGGGGAAAGCGCGGGCGCTCTTCATCACATCGGACGCACCGACTGCTGATTTTGTGGACTCAAGCTGTGCCGCCTCAAATGGCACGATGTAGTCGTTCACGAATCTCAGGTCGGAGAAGCCGAAGTCCCGCATCGCCCGAGCCGCGGCACCGATATTCGATGGGTTGCGAGCTCCAACGAGAATAACGGCTAAGCGAGCACGCATGGCTGCTGAAAGCATGTGTCGATTTTAGTGATTCTTCGCATGGCCTCGCGCAAGCTGCAGGATCCCAAAGGGAAGCGGCCGGCCCGAAGGCCAGCCGCTTTGCAATCCACCGGTAGGCTTTCTAGCGGCCTTTCCCGTCCCGATTGCCGTTGTGGTTCTCCTGATTGATCTGCCTCGAAGCCTTGTTTTGTTCGTGGTTGATCTGCTGGTGCTGCTGCTGATTCAGCGCTCCACCGTTGCCAACCCGGTCGTTGTGAGTCTGCTGAGCCATGTTGGACTGGTTGCGCTGCGCACGAGCCGCTTCGCCCGAGGTCATCTGTCCGCTGCGCTCTCCATTGGCGACACGCTGCTCCTGGTTGGCTTCGCGCTGATTCACCTCGTTTGGGGCAATCGTGTTTGCATTGTGGTTGTCGCGATAGATCTGCCGTGATGCGGAGTTCTGCTCGCGGTTGACCTGCTGCCGCTCCTGGTTGGTGAGCGTGCCGCCATTCGCCACACGGTCGTTGTGCACCTGCTGGTCGATGTTCGACTGCCTCCGCTCGGCACGACCCGCTTCGCCAGAGGTCATCTGTCCGTCGCGAAGCCCATTGGCGATGCGCTGATCCTGATTTGTCTCGCGCTGATTCGGACGCGCTGCAAGCCCAGGATTGTTGGGATGATCATGGAACGCACCGACCGAGGCGGCGGCGGAGATGGTGGGCCGTCCGTGGTTGACGCTGGCCCACTGCGAGCGATTCTGCGCGGCGAAGCTTTGATGACTCATCTGGTTTGCCGTTGGCTGGAAGTGCTGCTCGTGCATAGCCGACGTTTCAAACGAGGTCGGGCGCGCCTGGATACCGCCGGCGCCTCCATTGAACGCCACCGTCGAGTGGTTCACGACCCTTACGTTGCGTACATAAACATTCGTTACATGAACAACATCGATGTTGGCCACGGAGCGGTTATAGAAGAACGCACCTCCCCGCCACTCGCCGCCTGCGAAGCCGACCCCGCCGTAGCCAAACCCATAGTTGATGCCGCCATAAAAGCCGACGTGCGGGCCCCAGTAGCCGGCGTGGAAGACATACGCGCCACCCTCCCATCCCCACCATGCCGGGGTCCAGAGGACTCCGACGGTGGGCGGCTGTACCCAAACGCCGGGTACCCAGTAATAGCCGTCAGGACTGTAGGCCCAGTAGCCGGGGGTCCAGAGATAACCAGGACCAGGGCAGATTGGCTGAGCGTAGACCGGCAGAGCCGGCGGGGCGAAACCGACCGAGATAACTACGGCTGCATTCGCCTGTGCGGGCGGAAGAGCGGCGATAGGAAGCGCCAGGGCAGTTGCGATCAATAGCTTGGAGAGGCTTCTGGGTGAGGACATCTGGCTCCTTGGCGAGGTTCATACTTTCCGGACCTCGTGGGTTCGTGAGTTTATACACGCCAAATTCCAAGATGTTGCTGCGAAGCCGCACTATTTCGTACATCGACCTTTCATGTATCAAGATCCGCGAGCGCTCCTGAAGCGAAAAGGGCCGGTTGCAACACCGGCCCCTTTTGCAGAATTGTCGAATGACTATCGCTTGTCTCTTCCGTGGCCATGGTCGTCGTGGTACCAGCCGTTGTGGTTTCCGTTGTCATGGTGCTCGTCTTCGTGATGGGGACGCTCATCGCGCTCGATGACCACAGGGCCTCGGTGTTCCTCATGGGCAAAGCCGCGGTGGTCGTCAAAGTGATTTTCCCGGCGATAGACGTTCCTCATGTGGACCTCGTCGACATGCCAGGCGGAGGAGTTGTAGAAGAACTCGTGTCCGCGCCATTCGCCGCCCTCAAAGCCGGTTCCCGGGTAGCCGTATCCATAGCGGACTCCGCCGTAATAGCCCACGCGAGGTCCCCAGGAGCCTGCGTGAAAGCGGTAATGGCCGCCCTCGCGTCCCCAATAGGCCGGCGTCCAAAGCATGCCAGGTGCCGGCGGCCGCACCCAGGTGCCTGCCATCCAGTAGTAGCCGCGCGGACCGTAGGCCCAGTAGCCGGGAGTCCATAGATAGCCGGGACCCGGGCAGAGCGGCTGAGCGTAGACGGGCAGCGCTGGGGGTGCCACGTTGACGGACATGACAAACGACACTGCGGCGCTGGCAATCTGCGGGGCTGCCATGGGCAATGCCATCGCAGTCGCCATCGTCAACAGACGGAATCCGTTTCGAAGCTGCATCAAATCTCCATTACAGGCATTGCGTTTCACCTGCGGACACGAGTTGGTTATACCCGGTAAAGGGTCAGTAATTACTGCACCTTTCCGGGTAGTCGGGGGCCCGAAAGGTAATGTTTCGGTGAGTGCGGAGGGGCCCGCGAATTGCGGGCCTTACACTAAGTCTAGCCTCACCCATGGCGGATAACTTTGCCCAAACCGTCAAGCAGCAGACCGACATCGTGCGCATCGTTGGCGACTATGTGAAGCTGCGAAAGTCCGGTGCGAACTGGTCTGCGCTCTGCCCGTTTCACAAGGAAAAATCCGGCTCGTTCTATCTCTACCCGGCGACGGCGAGTTACTACTGCTTCGGCTGCCACGAGCACGGCGACGTCTTCACTTTCGTGATGAAGATGGACAACACCACCTTCCCTGAGGCGGTACGCTCCGTTGCGACAAAGATGGGAATTTCGCTTCCGCAAAAAGAGTTCTCGTCTCCGCAGGAAGCGCGTGAGGCCGGCCTGCGCAAGCAGTTGCTGGAGATTCATGAGGCGGCGACGCAATACTTTCAGCAGAACCTGAACTCTCCCGAAGCTGCTCGTGCGAGAGAATATATGACTGCGCGGGGCATCACACCCGAGACGATTAAGACCTTCCGGCTCGGGTATGCACCCGAAAGCTTCAACGACATGCGTGATCGCCTCGGCAAATTTTTCAGCGAGGAGGTGATGCGGGCGAGCGGTCTGTTCAGCTCGAAGGAACGCGATGACGGGACTGGCACCGCAAAAGCCGGCCCGCTGTACGCGCGGTTTCGCAAGCGGATTACGTTTCCGATCTGCAATGAGCAGGGCAAGCCGATCGCATTTACTGCGCGGCTATTGGACGCGGTCGACGACAAGTCCGGACCAAAGTATCTCAACTCGCCTGAGACGGCGCTTTATACGAAGGGGCAGGTGCTGTTCAACCTCGACAAGGCGAGGGCCGGCATCAAGGAACTGGGCTTCGCATTGCTTGTGGAGGGCCAGATGGATTGCATCTCGGTGTACATGGGTGGTGTGCAGAACGTAATTGCCACAAGCGGGACCGCGTTCACCGAACACCAGGTTAGAGTGTTGGGCCGCTTTACGAAAAATGTGGTGCTTAACTTCGATCCGGATAGTGCCGGCATGAATGCTGCCGAAAAGACGATCGCGCAGCTTGTCGAAGAGGACTTTGCGGTGCGTGTCGTGATTTTGCCCGGTGGCCTGGATCCCGATCGCTTTGTGCAGGAGCATGGTGTGGCCGAGTACACAACTGCAGTGCGCAATGCCATGCGCTACTCAGATTATCTCGTCGAACGTGCACAGTCGCTGGCAGCGGCGCGCACACCGGAAGCAAAGGTCAAGGCCCTCAACTTCTTGCTGCCTCACATACGCCGAATCCCAAGCGCGATTGTGCGCAATGAATTTGCGACGAATGCTGCCCAGAAGCTTGGAATCGAAAGCGCTCTCGTCATGCAGGAGCTGAAGCAGGCAGCCCAACAGCGTCTGGAAAGCGTGCGGGTTCCACAGCCACGTGCGGTCACCGAAGTAGAGCGCATTCTTCTATCCGCTCTCGTTCTCCCGGAGGCCGACTCCGCACGAATGCTGGCAGCGGAGACGCTTGCAGCCCATTTGGAGTGGATCAGCGAGCTGCCAACCGCGCCCGTGATCGAAGTCCTGGCCAACTCGCCTGCACCGGATCACCCATTCGATGCCGCACCGGACCCGGCTTCACGCGCA
>DATNGO010000085.1:0-3536 GCA_035605855.1 Acidobacteriaceae bacterium
CGGCCCGCGCCCCGAGCGCCCCGAGTTCACCTCCTGGCTCGCCGAGGAGATTCCCTTCTACAACCTGCGCCACATGGCCCGTCCGGGCCTCACCGGCTGGGCGCAGGTGCGCTACGGCTACGGCGCCACGCTCGCCGAGGCTCGCGAGAAGCTCTCCTACGACCTCTACTACCTCAAGCACAAGTCGATGGGCCTCGACCTCCTCATCATGTTCGAGACCATCAAGACGATCGTCCGCCGCCGCGGCGCCCAGTAATCGCCGCGGAGCCTGGTACTCATCAGTCGCGCGCAGTAACCGCACAGCGATCCGCGCTGCGGAACCAGCCTTCTTCCCAATGCGATAGATTGGTTACGTCCCTTTTGAGACCAGTCTCCCGGCACACATCCGGGTATCAGGAAGAGTTCGAATGCGTATTGTCGCCGGCGTAGACTTTGGAACCCTCAGCACACGTGTCACTCTGCTCGACTCCGAGCGCGGCCGTCTCGGCACAGCCTCGGCCAGCTATCCCCTGCACCGCCGCCGCGACGACCCCGACTACGCCACGCAATCTCACGACGACCAGATGAACGCGCTCGTCGAAGCCATGCGCCAGGTGCTCAAGGAAACCGGCACCACCGGCGATCAGGTCGAGGCCATCGCGCTCGACACCACCGGCTCCAGCGTCATCCCCGTCGACGCAAAGATGCAGCCGCTCGATGAGTACTACCTCTGGTGCGACCATCGCGCTCTTCGCGAAGCGCAGCGGATCACCGCCCTCGCGCACGAGCGCAACCTCGAAGCCATTGAGTGGTGTGGCGGCGTCTACTCGCACGAGTGGGGCTGGGCCAAACTCCTGCACTGGCTGCGCAACAACGCTCGTGACAATCCAGCCAAGCTCGCAAAGTTCGCCTCCGCCTTCGAACACTGCGATATGGTCGCCGCCACGCTCGCGGGCATCACCGACCCAGCCGCGGTCAAGCGTTCCGCCTGCGCCATGGGCCACAAGTGGCTCTGGAACCCGCGCTGGGGAGGCTATCCTCCAGAAGCCTTCCTCACCGAACTCGACCCCCTTCTAGCCGGCGTCCGCGACAAGATGGCAGGCGAAGTCCTCACCTCCGACCACGTCGCCGGCCATCTCTCCGCCGAGTGGGCCGCAAAGCTCGGCCTCCGCGCCGGCATCCCCATCCCCGTCGGCGCGTTCGACGCCCACTGGGACGCCATCGGCGCCGGCTGCCGCGAAGGCGACGTCGTCAACGTCGTCGGCACCTCCACCTGCATCATCGCCATGGGCCACGACGTCAACCTCGTTCCCGGCGTCTGCGGTGTTGTCCCCGGCAGCGTGCATCCCGCGTTCACTGGCGTCGAGGCCGGCCTCTCCGCCGTCGGCGACATCTTCGAAGCGATCGCCAGGCGCGCCGGCACCGACGTTCGCAAACTCTCTGAAGGCCTCGACCAATATCGCGCGGGCCAGACCGGCCTGTTGCGTCTCTCCTGGGACAACGGCGACCGCACCGTGCTCGTCAAGAGCGAGCTCGGCGGCATCACCCTCGGCTGGAACCTCATCCACACCGCGCAGGACGAGCTCTTCGCCGCCATCGAAGGCACCGCCCTCCATACGCGCATCATCCTCGAGCGCATGGCCGAGTACGGCGTGCCCATCGAGCGCGTCATCAACGCCGGCGGCATCCCGCAGAACAACGCTGTGCTCAACCAGGTCTACGCCAACGTGCTCAACAAGCCCGTGCTCGTGCCCGCCGCTCCGCCCACCAGCATCGGCTCCGGCATCTTCGCGCAGCTCGCCGCCGGCATCTTCCCAACCATCGAATCCGCACAGCAGAAGATGTGCCCCGAGCACCGCGTCTTCATGCCCGAACCCAAAGCCGCGGCCGTCTACGAGAAGCTCTACCCGCTCTTCCGCCGCGTCTACTTTGCCTTCGGCGACGAAGGCGTAACCTCGGCACTCGGCGACATCCTGCGCTCCCTGCGCGACATCGCCGCCGAGGTCCGCGCGCAAGCCGAACCAGCGTAGGCGTCATGTCGGAGAATTTTGAAAGACGTCGGAGGGTTTCAAAAGACGTCGAGAGTTTTGAAAGACGTCGAGAGTTTTGAAGGACGTCGGAGAGTTTTGAAAGGGCGCGGCTTCAGCCGCGCCGTAACAACACGAGATGGAAAGGGGCTTCAGCCCCTGAGGGAATGCACGGACCGAACTGCATCATTCGAATCCGGATAGCTAAACTGAAATTTCCAAATTCCTCAAGGACTCATCATGCTGCTCAAAAAACTTCGCGAAGAGGTCCTCGAGGCTAATCTCGAGCTCGTCCGCCGCGGCCTCGTGCTCTACACCTTCGGCAACGCCTCGGGCGTCGACCGCGAGCAGGGCCTCGTCGTCATCAAGCCCTCCGGCGTCGACTACGACGAGCTCAAGCCTTCGCAGATGGTCGTCACCGACCTCAACGGCAAGATCGTCGAAGGCGACCTCCGTCCCTCTTCCGACCTCGACACCCACACTTTGCTCTACCGCGAGTTCCTCACCATCGGCGCCGTCGTCCACACGCACTCCGAGTTCGCCACAAGCTTCGCCCAGGCCGGCCTTCCCATCCCTCCGCTCGGCACCACGCACGCCGACTACTTCTACGGCCCCGTGCCCGTCACCGCTCCGCTCACCGACGAAGCCATCGGCGGCCGCTACGTCCACGAAACCGGCCTCGCCATCATCGAGCGCTTCCGTGCGCATGACGGCCAGCCCGCCATCGACCCTCTCGCCGTCCCCGCCTGCCTCGTCGCCGGCCACGCTCCCTTCGCCTGGGGGCGCACCCCGCACGACGCCGCGCACAACGCCGTCGTCCTCGAAGCCGTCGCAAAAATGGCCTACAACACCCTCACCCTCAGGCACGAGGCCGCCGAGGTCTCGCAGGCTCTCCTCGATCGCCACTACTTCCGCAAGCACGGCGCCAACGCCACCTACGGCCAGTCCACACCAAAGTCCTAATCTCACACACTCGGAGACTCGATGAAGAAGCTCGCACTCGCCCTCCTCGCTTCAACCTGCGCCCTCTCCGCCTTCAACCTCTCCGCACAAGAGCCCCTTCCACCCGCGCCCAACAAGGTTCCACTCGAGCTCGGCGCCGCCTGGTACCCCGAGCAGTGGCCCGAGTCGAGATGGGACGCCGACCTCACCCTCATGGAGCAGGCGCACATCCACTTCACCCGCGTCGGCGAATTCGCCTGGTCCACCATGGAACCCTCCGAAGGCGTCTACAAACTCGACTGGCTTGAGCATGCCATCCGCCTCGCGGAAAAACACCACATCGCCATCGTCATCGGCACACCCACCGCCGCACCGCCCGCGTGGCTCACGCAGAAATATCCCGAAACGCTCCGCACTAAGGAGGACGGCCGCAAAGACCAGCACGGCAACCGCCAACAGTTTGACTGGAGCGACCCGAAGTACCGCGAGCTCTGCCGAATCATCGCCACCAAACTCGCTGAGCGTTTCGGCCACGACCCCAACGTCATCGGCTGGCAGATCGACAACGAGTACGCCGCCGACAGTGAA
>DATNGO010000086.1:0-4082 GCA_035605855.1 Acidobacteriaceae bacterium
GTCGCCATCTCGCACGCCAAGGCCATCAAGTTCAAGCTCGGCGGCCGCATGTCACACCCTGAAACTCCCGTCGGCCGCAGCCAGAAATTAATTCCACTCGTCCGCGAAACCTTCGGCCCCGACATGATCATCTCCGCTGACGCCAACGGCTCCTACACCCCAGCCGAAGCCATCCCCATCGGCAAGCTCATGCAGCAGTACAAGTACGCCTTCTACGAAGAGCCCGTCCCCTTCGACTGGTACGAAGAGACCAAACAAGTCTCCGACGCACTCGATATCCCCATCGCCGGCGGCGAGCAGGAGCCCTCCACACACAACTTCCGCTGGCTCATCGCCAACGGCGGCCTCTCCATCGTGCAGCAGGACATGTTCTACTTCGGCGGCATGGTGCGCTGCATGCAGATCGCGCGCATGGCCGCCGCCTTCGGCAAGCAATGCATCCCTCACATCTCCTCCACCGGCCTCGGCTACGCCTACATGATGCACTTTGTCTCCGCCATCCCGAACTCCGGCCCCTATCACGAGTTCAAGGAGTTCAATAACGTCCTCCCCTGGCACTGCCCCACCTCCACACTGCGCAGCGACGCCAACGGCGTCATCAAAGTCCCCACCGGCCCCGGCTTCGGCGTCGACATCGACCCCGCCTTCCTCGCCGGGTGCACGGTCGTGACCTAGCAGATTGAACCACTACGATCCGGGTGGTCTACCCTTTCACAGTCTCATCGTGAAAGGGTGGGGTATCGCTCGTTGACGAGCAATCGTCTTTCGCTCGAATCACCACAAACCGGGTGCCCCACCCTCGGCTCGCGAAACCGGGGTCCCCGGCGAACTTGTTCGCTGGGGTAGGGAAGCGAGACAGGGTGGGGTATCGCGCGTGGTAGCGCGCGACCGTCTTTCGCAGACGATCACGGGAACGCGAGGCGCATCGTTCGCTCCTCCAGGTCGCCGCAAAATTCCCCTTGACCCGCCTTCCGCGCCGCATTCTCTCCACCCCTGGAGGTTCACTCATGCGCCCCACAATCCACTCTGGACCGCAGCCAGTATCTTTCTCGTCCTCGCCTGCTCCTGGTTCGCCTTCATGGAGCTCATCCTGAAGCACTCAGGCTTCATGATGCGCGCCGGGGTCTGCGCGCTCATCGTTTTCTACGCCGCGCTTTGCACCGGCCTCACTCTGGCCTGCAAGCGCATCCCCTCCACGCTCCTCCGTTACGGTCTCTCCCTCTTCGCCCTTGCCACGCTCGCTCTCGGCGTCTACGCTCTCGTCTTCGAATTCCGCACCATCGACTTCGAGGGCTACATCTTCCTCATCGCCCTCGGCCTCATTGCCCAATCTCTTCTCACGCTCTTCAATACACTCGCAGGTCCGCGTCTCCACACCGTCATCCCGTCGTGACAACTCATCGGACCCACGCATGCGATACTCTCCGCCATCATGCACCGCGGCCTCTCCCTGACGCTGTTCCTCCTCGCTCTCGATCTATCCATCTCCGCGCAAACTCCCTCTGCACAAAAACCTGCCGCGCACTTCGTCGGCTCCCCCTCCTGCCGCTCCTGCCACACCATGGAATACGACGGCTGGAAGCAGACCCGCATGGCCAACATCATCCGCTCGCCCAGGGACCACCCCGACGCCGTCCTCGGCGATTTCTCCAAACCCAACCCGCTCGTCACCTTCACCCTCGACCAGGTCGCCTTCGTCTACGGCAGCCGTTACAAGCAGCGCTACTTCACCAAAATCGGCGACGACTACTACATCTTCCCCGCCCAGTGGGACGTCCAAAAAAAACGCTGGCTCCCCTACCACGTCGAAAAGGGCACCGACTGGTGGGAGCCCTTCTATCCCGGCTCCAACATGCAGCGCCCCACCGGCCCCCTCTGCGACGGCTGCCACTCCGTCAACTACAACATCGCCACCCACCAGGTCACCGAGTGGAACGTCGGCTGTGAAAAATGTCACGGCCCCGGCAGCCTGCACATCGCGCATCCCACCAAAGAAAACATCGTGAACCCCGCGCGCCTCTCCGCCTTCGCCGCCAACGACACCTGCATCCAGTGCCACAGCCAGGGCCGCCCGCTCAGCAATCCCATCAACGGCAAATATTACGACTGGCCCGTCGGCTACCTCCCCGGCAAGCGCCTCTCCGACTTCTGGCGCCTCGAAGAGCTCAAACCCGGCGTCACCGACTTCTTCCAGTTCGCCGATCTCACCGCCCACAAAAATCGCATGCAGGGTAACGACTTCGCGCAGAGCGTCATGTACCACCGCGACATCCGCTGCTTCGACTGCCACCAGGTCCACAACCCGCAGAACCCTTCCAACCTCGCCGCCGTCGGCAACGCGCTCTGCCTCAACTGCCACACGCCCGACAACCCCGCCGGCCTCAAGGGCACCGTCTCAGAACACACCCATCACGCCGCCAACAGCCCCGGCAGCCAGTGCATCGCCTGTCACATGCCGCTCATCGAGCAGACCATCAAAGATAACTACGTCGCCGCCCACACCTTCCGCTTCATCTCTCCGCTCGCCACCGAGCAGTCCGGCATCCCCAACCCCTGCACCTCCTGCCACACCGACAAGACCACCACCTGGGCGCTCGACCAGCTCCGCTCCTGGTCCAACACTTCGCCGTGGCGCGTGACCGAGTGAGTTCCATCCTGGAACCGCTCCCTCTTGCTCGCCCGCCGATCCTTCCCTGACCGCCGACACCCGAATGCTAGAATTCGGGGCAACCTCAGTACGGTCGGTCCCTTATGGTCATCGCGCCCAACGCGCAGCGTGTCGCTCCTCCTCTCTGGAATCGCACCATCAGCCGTCTCGTTGCCGCCTATCCGCCGGCCCGCGGCCAAACCCGCCTGCGCAGAGCCACCAGCCCCTGGCTCGTCGGCCATCTTCCCTGCGGCGCCTGGACCCGCGTCTCCGGCGTCGTCGACGCCGAGTGGCACTTCCTTCAGGGCATCGGCAAAGAGGATGTCACCGCCGAGCACATCAAGCCTCTCCTTCATCCCGGCTCCGTCTTCGTCGACGTCGGCGCCAACGTCGGCTACTTCACGCTCCTCGCCTCCACCCTCGGCGCGCGTGTCGTCGCCTACGAGCCCACACCCTCCGTCTTCGCCCGCCTCCAGGAAAACGTCGCCCTCAACGGCTTCGACCACGCAGAGCTCGTCAACGCCGCCGTCATGGACAAGCCCGGCACACTCTCCCTCCACCTCTCCGGAGACGATCCCGAAGCCAACAGCCTCTTCGGCGACGACGGCCAGTGCGTGCACGTTCCCGCCGTCTCGCTCGACGACGACCTCGCCGCCCGCGGCATCCAACACGTCGACCTGCTCAAGATCGATGCCGAGGGAGCCGAGGCCTTCGTGCTCGACGGCGCCGCTCGCCTTCTCAGCTCGCCCCACCCCCCCGCGATCCTCATCGAAGTCAACGCCTTCACTCTGAACTGCGCCGGCTTCACGCCATCCGACATCCTCTCGCGCCTCGAGTCTCACGGCTACCACCACACCGAGATCGAGAGTGCAACCTACAAGGGAAGTTACTGCGGCAACATCCTCGCCACCCGCTCCGCCTCCGCCTGAGCTTCGGAGCAACCCGAATCCGGGTGGCCCATCCTCCCAGCCATCACGAATTCGGGTGGCTCCTCCTTTCCCAGCCATCACGAATCCGGGTGGCTCCTCCTTTCACAGCTTCACCGTGAAAGGGTGGGGTATCGCGCGTTAAGACGCGCGAGTACTTTCGCCATTGCCTCTCTTTCTGTCGTTGCTTTTCTTTCTGTCATCCCCAAAGGGGATCTGCTTTTGCCGGGTGCCCCATCCTCGACGCGCAGCGGCAGGGTGGGGTATCGCGCGTTAAGACGCGCGAGTGCTTTTGCCTTTGTTTTCTTTTCTGTCATCCCCGAAGGGGATCTGCTTTCTGTCAGGACCACCACGAATCCGGGTGGCGCCCTCAGCCCGACGGTCGCGCCCGCTGTCTTCCCTTCGACAAGCTGAATTAGCTCGCTGCACAGGTCCAATATTTTCCGGGATCAGGCTTGGAAACAGGTGGTGCGACCGCCAGTTCAGTGCGACAATACCAGCCATCTGCG
>DATNGO010000087.1:0-87382 GCA_035605855.1 Acidobacteriaceae bacterium
GCAGTTCGGATTCCTGCACAACGGGTTGACGAGCGCATCGATGGACCAGCGCTCGAAGATTGAGACCGTGGATTTTGCGCCAACCTATACCAGGACGCTCGGGAGCACGAGTGTGCTGAACTTTGCGCCGTACTTCCGGCGCGACTCGTACAACTACTACCCGAGCAATAATCCACTCAATGATTTCGGGCCGATTCAGCAGGAGAGCGTGATCCAGGCGCGATCCCTGATGAACGCCGGCGTGCATGCGGACGTTTCGTACGTCAGCGGGCACAACAATGTGAAGGTGGGTGGAATGTACCAGCAGACATTCCTGCGCGAGAACGACACGCTGGGGATCGTGGATCCTTCGTTGAATGCGCCATTGAGCCCGAACTACAACCCTGTGCTGGCGCCTTATGATCTGACGCGCGGCGGAACGATGTACACGTGGCATGGGCGTACGGCAGTAAAGCAACTCGCGATGTATGGCGAGGATCAGATCACCGCGGGCCACTGGCTGATCAACGCCGGGATCCGCGGAGATATCTATAACGGGCTCGCGATTCAGCGAGTGGCAGAGCCGCGCTTTGGCCTTGCATACAGCGTTCCAAAGGGAGGAACGGTGCTGCGTGCGTCGTACGCGAGAACGCAGGAGACGCCGTTCAACGAGAACCTCGTGCTTTCCAGTCAGGGTTGTTATGACAAGGTGCTGAATGCGATCCTGAGTACGCTTGGACCGTGCAATCCGGCGCCGTTCGATCCCGGGTTCCGCAATGAATTTCACGCTGGGATTCAGCAGGGCATCGGGCAGCACTTTGTCCTCGAAGGTGAGTACATCTGGAAGTACACACACAATGCCTTCGATTTCAGCGTGCTGGGTGCGACGCCAATCACGTTTCCGATCGAGTGGCGCAACTCGAAGATCCCAGGTTGGACGCTGAGCGGAACGCTGACGCCCGTGAAAGGGCTGTCGGCGCGCGTAACGATGTCATCGGTTGCAGCGCGGTTCTTCAACCCGCAGACCGGAGGCGTCGGTGCGACCGTAGGAGCGCCGGGTGGGTATCCGTTCCGCATCGATCACGATGAGAAGTTCAACCAGACGACGCACTTCGAGTACAAGGTGCCGTTCCGCAAGAGCCTCTATTACTCGTTCAATTGGCGCTTCGACTCCGGCATGGTTGCTGGCGCGGTGCCCTGCTTCGGGGTGACTGACCCCAACAGCGCGTGCGGTCCATACTCCATCACGGTGAACGGACAGCCGGCGATCGACCTGAGCAGCTTTACTCCGGACGAGCAGTTTCAAGCCGGGCTGACGTGCAATGGTGTGAAGGCGACAGAGACCGTGGGCATCCCCGGCGGACACTGCCTGGCCAACGAACTCACCTCGAACCTGGTCAGGATTCCTGCGCCGGGGACGCAGAACGACGACCGCAATCCGCAACGTATCCAGCCTCGCAACCTGTTCGACATGGAATTGGGTGATAACAACATCGTGCACTTCGGGCTGAACGAACGTTACAAGTTCGGCGCGAAGCTGACGGCGATCAACGTGACGAACAAGTATTCGCTGTACAACTTTCTCTCGACGTTTTCGGGCACCCACTACGTGACACCGCGCACGGTGACCGGCGAGTTGGATTTCCGGTTCTAAGCTTGACACGGGCGTGAGACCATACAGTCTTAATGGGCAAGCAGATCGTCGGGAATGACAAGTCAGCGAAGCTGCGTCTGTTGAGCCTGGCGGGCCTGGCGATTGCAACGTCGTTGTTACTGCTCGCCTGCTACGGACGAAAACCTGACACGGCCACGCTGAGTATTTTGGGCCATGCAATTGTTTCGCCCGCGGGAACGGACTCCACCCTTTACATGCAGATGGGTGAGTCCGCCTTCCGCTCGGGACATCGGATCTATCGCCAGCTCTTCTTCGCCGATCACCAGAAGTTCATCTATCCGCCGACCTCGCTCTTCCTTATCGAAGGGCTTAATGTGCTTGGAAGCCACGGGCTTTCGTCAGAGCTGGCATGGAAGATTATTCTGCTGCTCGCGTGGGCGGGATGTGTGGCGCTCGGAGTGATGTTCTATCGAACGCAACGCCCGCATGCCACGGTTGTTGAACTTGCTGCCATTGCTGTGCTGGGGATTCTGTCTCTCCCATTTGCGGAAGCTTTGTACAGGGGCCAGGTCCAGATACTGTTGACGTTCCTTTGGGAACTGAGTGCCTTGCTTTGGATGCTGCGAAGGAAGGCTTCCTCGGGTTTTGTGCTCGCGATAACCTGCATGTTCAAGCCGCAACTTGCGATCTTTCTCTTGTGGGGCGTACTTCGTCGCGAATGGCGATTTACGGCGGCATTTTCAATCACGTGCGGCGCCATACTTGCGTGCTCGATTGCACGCTTCGGAATTACAAATCATCTCGATTACCTTCCGGTGCTCAGCTATCTGAGCCGTCACGGAGAAGCGCTTTGGGCAAATCAGAGCATGAATGGCCTTCTCAACCGGCTGCTCCGAAATGGCGATCCTGTCTCGTGGAGTTATACGGTCTATCCGCCCTACAGACCGTCTATCTACATCCTGAGCAGCTGCTTTTCAGCTCTCCTGGTGGTGGCAGGGTTATTTCTGCCATGGTTTCTGGGCTGGGCCAGAACGATTGCAGATTTTCTGCTCTTCGGGTGCCTCGCAGTACTTATGTCGCCCATCGCATGGGAGCATCACTACGGCTATTTCTTCGTCCCCGTAGTTCTGCTGTTGAGTGCGGCGGAGCGTCTGCCGAGGCAAGCCTGGATCGTGCTGTGCGCGTGCGTGCTTGCGATCGCGAACCGCTGGCCCCCGCTTGATCATCGTCAGCGTGGCCTGGTCAGCCTGGGGGGAGACTATCTGTTTTTTGCGGGCATTCTGATTTGCTGTCTGCTATGCGTATATGCGTCACGATTGACGGCGCGGCCCCGCCGCATCTGAGGGTCTACTTCCGCTTCCAACGAACTCCGTCCTTCGAGTCCTCAAGCAGAATTCCCTTGGCGAGAAGTTCGTTGCGAATGGCGTCGGCGCGGGCGAAGTTGCGCTGACGCTTGGCCTGGGTTCGCTCGTTGACCAGCGCTTCGATCTCTGCGTCGGTGAGACCTTCGCTGCCAAACTTTGCGATGACCGCGGGGTCTGCTTCGCTCAGCCGGCCCTCGGTCTCAGCCCACGCGAGCGCCTGGCGCGTCAGATCTGCATCACGGTCCTCGAGGACGGCGAAGATGGAGTCGAACTTCGCGAGGAGCGCGAGTGTTGCCTCGGCATCGGCACGTACGAGGCGGTTCTGATCCGCGGCGGCATTTACGGCGCGAAGTACGTCGAAGATGGCCGCGCGAGCCTCGGCGGTGTTCAGGTCGTTGCTGAGTGCGACGAGAAACTTTTCGTCGCCGCCGCGAATTGCCTCAGCGACCGTGGGATCGCCGGGAGCCTCTGGCCAGCGGCCGTCGCGGATGCGGGCGTGGAAGGTGCGCAGGCGCTCAACGGCATTGGTTGATTCGCGCAGGCCGTCAAAGGTGAAGTTGAGCTGGTGGCGGTAGGGCACGCTGAGCAACAGGAAGCGAATCGCCGACGCGCGATAACCCTTCAAAAGCAGGTCGCGGAGGGTGTAGAAATTGCCCTCCGACTTCGACATCTTGCGGCCTTCGACGAGCAGAAAGCGTACGTGGAACCAGTGGCGCGCGAATGGCTTGTGGGTTGCGGACTCACTCTGTGCGATCTCGTTCTCGTGGTGCGGGAACATGAGGTCTTCGCCGCCCGCGTGGAGATCGAAGGAGTCGCCGAGGAACTTCATCGCCATGGCCGAGCACTCGATGTGCCAGCCGGGGCGGCCATCTCCAAGCGCGGTCTGCCATGAAGTTTCGCCGGGCTTGGTTGCCTTCCAAAGCGCGAAGTCGCGGGCGGCGTCCTTGTCGTACTCGTCGACGTCGACGCGAGCTCCATCCTCGATGCCTTCGAAGTCCTTCTTGGATAGCTTGCCGTACTCAGGGAAGCGCGCGATGCGGAAGTACCAGGAGCCGTCTTCAGCGCGGTAGGCGATGTCTTCAGCCGCGAGCTGCTCGATGAGACGCACCATGTCGTCGATGTTTTCGGTGGCGCGCGCGATGGCTTCCGGACGCTCGATGCCGAGCGCGTCCAGATCCTCAAAGAAGGCCTTCTCGAACTTGGCGGTGTACTCGCCGATAGGCAGGTGCGCGGCCGCCGCGTTGCGGATGATTTTGTCGTCGACGTCGGTCACGTTCATCACGTGATGCAGCTTCAGGCCGTCGAGCCGGGCGGCGCGGCGAAGGACATCGACGTGCAGGAACGTGCGGAAGTTGCCGATGTGACCGTAGTCGTAGACCGTCGGTCCGCAGCAATAGAAGCGGAGCGCGTCGCCGTCGCCGGCGTAGAGGGGTTCGATCTGTCCGGAGAGAGTGTTGAAGAGTTGAAGGGCCACGCGCGAATCAAGGTGCCGGAGAGATGCAGTCCTGCCAGTTTGCATCCGTGGGCTGCTTTCGATGTATGTTGCTCCGTCGATTCTAGCTGAGTAATCGATGCAGTGGGCTCGGAAGGCAGAGGAACATCAGCCAAGACGCAACTGCGGTGTCGGTTCGAGCGTGTCCTCAGCGAACTGGCGGGCGAGAAACTTCGGCCACGCGGCCGCGGCGATCATGGCGGCGTTGTCGGTGGAGAGGGCGATCGACGGAAAAGATACCTGCAAGGCGCGCCGCGAGGCCGCTTCCGGGAGTTGGCGCCGCAGCTCGCGATTCGCGGCCACTCCACCGCTGACTACCAACCCTTGCGCGCCGAAGTGCTCCGCTGCGGCCATCGTGATTCGAGTCAGGTAGCCGGTTACGCTTGCCTGGAAACTGGCGATGAGGCCCAGAGTCTCCGGGTCGAGACGGCGCAGAGCTTCGGCGCGTGCACGCTCGTCGCCCGGCCCGGCGGTGAAGACGCCGGCAGCGCGCAATGCGGCCTCACGCTCGGCGATGCGGGGGCGCATGTCGTGCAGCTCCACGTAGCGGCGCACCGCGGTCTTGATTCCGCTGAAGGAAAGATCGAAGCGCTGGGTGTTGTCGTGAGAGGAGGCCAGCTCGCGCGCGAGCTTTACCGGGGTGCGTCCGCCGGCTTTTTGTTTGATCTGTGCAGAGGAGAAGGGCACAGCCGCGGGATCCCCGTACGCTGCGAGCGCATCCATCCAGGGGCCGCCCGGATAGGGAAGGCCGAGGAGCTTTGCGACTTTGTCGTAGGCCTCCCCTGCTGCGTCGTCGAGCGTCTTGCCGACGTTGCGATAGTGCCAGGTCCCATCAGCGGTGCGGTTGGCGAGATAGAGATGACTATGGCCGCCCGAGACGACAAGCGCGAGGAGTGGGTCGGCGTCCGCGAGAGAGGCCTCGGCCTCCATGAGCACGGCATGGATGTGGCCTTCGAGATGATTGACTGCGATGAGCGGGCGGTCAGCGGCGAGGGAAACGGCCTTGGCGAAGGTGATGCCCACCAGCAGGGCGCCGGCAAGGCCCGGGCCTTCGGTGACGGCGACAGCGTCGAGCTGCTCATAGCTGATATGGGCGCGGTGCATGGCCTCACGGACAACGGGGACAATCGCGCGCAGGTGTTCACGGCTGGCCAGCTCCGGAACGACGCCGCCGTAGTCTGCGTGCACAAGCTGGGAAGCGACGACGTTCGCGAGCACCTCGCGGCCGTTGCGCACAATCGCTGCCGAAGTCTCGTCGCAGGAGCTTTCGATTCCGAGTATTAATCCGTCGCTCACCCCTCCCATCGTACAAGCGGGCCGCTGCGGTGATACGTTGTGTCTGGTTGCATCGAATCACCATGGCTCGCCTGCACAGTCCGGAGTACAGCGCCGCGTTCGCAATTGCACAGCGTTTGCGCGAGCTTGGTCATGCCGCCTACTTTGCCGGCGGTTGTGTGCGCGACCTGCTGCTGGGGCGAACGCCGCAGGACTTCGATGTCTCGACATCCGCGACACCAGATGTCGTGCAGAGCTTGTTCGCGCGCACGGAGGCAGTTGGAGCGCACTTCGGCGTGATCCTGGTGATAGACGAAATAGACGGGCGGCGCATTGCGACGGAGGTCGCAACGTTTCGCAGCGACGGAGCATACTCGGATGGACGTCGACCGGATGCGGTTCAGTTCTCGTCTGATCCGGCAGAGGATGTTCAGCGGCGCGATTTCACAATCAACGGCCTGCTGCTTGATCCGTTTGCGTTTGAGCGCGGCGAGTCGCTCCCGAACTGCGTCTTCGATGTGGTTGGAGGGCAGGCGGATCTTAAGGCGGGAATTATCCGCGCTATCGGCGACCCATCGTTGCGCTTCGCAGAAGACAAGTTGCGCATGCTGCGTGCGGTGCGCTTTGCGGCGAGACTGGGCTTCACGATTGAGCCGCGAACCTTCGCGGCAATTCGCAAGCAGGGAGCGTCGATTCGTCAGGTCTCATGTGAGAGGACGCGGGATGAACTGACGAAGATTCTTACGGAGGGAGGGGCGAGGTGCGGGTTTGAACTGCTCGACGAGCCCGGCCTGCTGATCCAGGTGCTTCCGGAGGTCTCCCGGTTGAAGGGAGTCGAGCAGCCTCCGCAATTTCATCCGGAGGGAGATGTGTGGGTGCACACGCTGATGTTGCTGGAGCATCTGCGCGCTGGCGCAAGCACGACACTCGCGTGGGGAATGCTGCTGCACGATATTGGCAAGCCCGCAACCTTTACACCGCCCGATCCAAAGCGCCCCGGCGATCGCATTCGCTTCAATGGACACGTTGATATCGGTGTTGCGATTGCGCGATCCATCTTGAATCGCCTGCGCTTTTCCAATGACGAGTGCACGCAGATCCTTGAGCTCATCAAGCACCACATGCAGTTTGGCGACGTGCTGAAGATGAAGCAATCGACCTTGAAACGGTTCCTTCGACTGCCGTTGTTTGATGAGCATCTCGCTCTGCACTATGCAGACGTGATGAGCTCGCACGGCATGCTGGACATGTACGACTATGCGAAGGAAAACTACGAACGGTTAGGGGAAGACGAAATTAAGCCCCGGCTCCTCGTTACAGGGGAGGATCTTATCCGCGCAGGTTACAAGCCTGGGCCGCGCTTCCGCGAAATGCTGACCGCGGCTGAGGACGCGCAGCTCGAAGGAGTCGTGACAACGCGCGAGGCCGCGCTGGGGTTGGTGCGCGAGCGGTTTGGTAAACCAGAGCCGCAGCAGGTGAGGTCATGATGGGCAGGGTGGATGGGACATCGTTGCACGATTCCTCCGCGCAGACGGCGGATGTTCTTGTGCTCGGAGCGGGGATTGCAGGCCTCGCGGCGGCTCGTGCGGTGGCGGAGAAAGGAATGCGTCCGCTGGTGCTCGAGGCGAGGGATCGTGTCGGCGGGCGTATCCACTCGCTGCAGACAAGCGAAGGAGTTGTGGAGCTTGGTGCAGAGTTCGTCCACGGAAGAGATGCTCAGCTCTGGGCACTGATTGAGGAGGCCGGAGCCGCGACGGTGGAACGCGATGGCGCCATGCTGCGTGAGAGCGCGACGGGTGAACTCACTGAAGATGAGCACGTTGAGGAGAGGTTGTTTGATCCGTTAGAACAGCTCGCTGATCTGCAGAAGGATATGAGCTTCGCAGCGTGGCTCGCTTCGAGCGATGTACCGATGCAGAATCACGCTGCCTTGCGCAGCTATGTTGAAGGGTTCAATGCAGCGGATGCGAATCGTATCAGTGCGTTGTCGTTAGGGTTACAACAGAAGGCCGAGGAACGCATGGAAGGGGATCGTGCGTGGCATCTGCGCGGTGGGTATTCGCAGTTGGCAATTTATCTTGCGAATCGTGTGCGCAAACTCGGCGGTGAGATCCGGCTCGGATGTGTGGTGCGTTCCGTGCGTTGGAATGCAGGTGAAGTCGCGGTGGAGACGAGCAGCGCAGTGTTTCGCGCCCCGCGCTGCATCGTGACGCTGCCGCTGGGCGTACTGCAGCGGGTGAATCGCGGCGATGGCCCGAAGTTCGAGCCGGAGCCTGCGGCGATAGCGCACGCGCGGCGGTTGGCGATGGGCTCAGCCGAGCGGTTCACGATGATCTTTCGCGAACGATGGTGGGAGCGGTCCAGGCGCGTCCCACAAAAGGCTCTCGAGACACTGAGCTTTCTGTTTACCTTCCGCCGGTCGCCGCCGGTCTGGTGGACGCCGTACCCGGAACCTCAGGCGCTGCCGGCACTAACGGGATGGTGCGGCGGTCCGCGCGCAGCGCAGCTAATTGGACGCGATGCGGACCAGCTTGGCGATGAGGCGTGCCGCGCGCTGGCTGAGATCTTTGGTCTTCCTGCGCAGCAGGTTCGCGACGCACTAATCGCAACGCATAAGCATGACTGGGAGCTGGATCCGTGTTCGTACGGGGCATACAGCTACGTGCCGGCGGGCGCGCTTGACGCGCCTGCAGCGATGGCGGAGCCGGACTGCGACACATTGTTTTTCGCCGGTGAGCACACGGACATAACGGGGAACTGGGGGACAGTGCACGCGGCGCTCGGTACAGGACTTCGTGCGGCGCAGCAGGTTTTCAGTTCATTGACATCTGCGCGCTAGACTCATTTTTGCGTCCCGTCTCCGGGTTCCTGAATCCAAAGGCGCAAAGGAGAACACCCGCATGGCGTTTCTGACCGTTGGAAAAGAGAACAGCACAGACATTCAGATCTATTACGAGGACCATGGATCGGGCCGCCCTGTCGTCTTGATACACGGCTGGCCATTGAACGGCGGCTCATGGGAGCGGCAGGTGGCTGCGCTGCTGGGGGCGGGATACCGTGTGATCACGTACGATCGCCGTGGCTTCGGCAGGAGCTCGCAGCCGGCCGAGGGTTATGACTACGACACGCTCGCGAAGGATACGTATCACCTGCTGGAAGCACTCGATCTGAAGGATGCGACGCTGGTCGGCTTCTCGATGGGCGGCGGTGAAGTGGCGCGATACATGGGCAAGTATGACAACGGTCGCGTCAGCAAGGTCGCTTTCACGGCTTCGATTGCGCCCGCGCTGCGTAAGAGCGGAAGCAATCCGGAAGGTGTCGATCCGGCGATTTTCGAGAAGATCAAGGGAAACATCGAGAAGGACCGCTTCGCCTTCCTCGAGTGGTTCCTGGCGAACTTCTTCAATACGGATAAGCTGGGAGACCGCGTCTCCGCTGCGGCGGTGCATGCGAACTTCAACGTAGCTTCGGGATCGTCGTACCACGCGTTTCTGAACTGCGTGGATGCGTGGCTGGAGGACTTCCGCGACGACGTGAAGGAGATCAAGGTTCCGACACTGGTCATTCATGGCGATGCCGACCGCATTCTGCCGATCGCGGCAACAGGCGAGCGCACGGCGAAGCTGATTCCGGGAGCGAAGCTGCATGTCATCAAGGACGGGCCGCATGGGCTGAACTGGACGCACGCGACGGAGTTCAATGAGGTATTGCTGAAGTTCCTGGAAGGAAAGTAAGACCGAGCTGCAACGCGTGAAAGCCCGGCAAGTTGCCGGGCTTCCCTGTTGCCGGGCGGGATTGCGATCAGCCGGTGATGGCCGCGATGGCCGTCTGGCCGAGCACATAGATCGCCCACCAACCGAAGACGACGATGGCAGCCGAGCTGCGCTTGATGCCCGCAACGATGGAGATGCCGAGGGTCAACAGAATCGCGCTCCAGATGGCGAAGACGTCGACGGAGGAGAGCATGGTCACGAGCCAGTGGGGTGAATCGCCGCCCTGAAGGAAGTAGCCGATGTTGGTCCCGATGGTGTTCTTGATGTTGAAGTTGTCGCTCTGCATGCCGGCGAACAGCGTGACGATCGTCAGCAACGAGATGAAGATCATCGGAAGCGTTCCGAAGAACCAGACGGCGAGCATCTGCTTGTAGTTGGCCTTGCCGCCGAAGACGAAGTTCGCCGTGCCGAGAAAGATCCCGGCGATGATCAGCGCGACGATCAGGATGATCACCGGAGCGATGTACATGAAGCGGAACTGCATTTCGATGCTGGATCGAATTTTTGCGGCCTGATCCGGCGGAGCGCTGGCGATGCGGTCCGAGAGTGACGCATTGGTGTGGATGATCGAATCGACCAGGGTGGGCAGACCAACTTTATGCAATACGGTGTAGGCAAAACCAAAGCTCAGGATGCAGATGAGGACGAAGGGGAGCCACCAGCTGGCGCTGCGCCGGATGTCCATGAATGTCCTGGAGGGGGCGACGAAGGTGTCGACGACGCGAGTGACCTGGGAGAGTGGTTGAACCTCGGATGCAGCTACCGTGTCCGGCATGAACTGTCTCCTCGTTGCTGGATGAATGGAAGTTGTCGGAAGTGTACGCGAGGTGCCCCCACCCCGTCACTTTTTGCGCAAAGTCTTCCAACGACAGGACTTAGCGGTGGACTTCAGTGCGCAGTCAAAGCGTAAAGTCTTTATTTTCTGTAGTTTGCAACGTTGTACCCCGGCAAAGTCTAGATAACAGACAAGTTATCCCCTTCAGGGGCTTGCACTCGTAAATGGGCGGCAGGAACATGGTTCCGAGGCCGTAACTGAAGTAAATGAAACCGTTATGGTTCGCGTGTGGCGGCCCCGATGACGCCAAGGAGGTCAAGGCCGTAGGCGAGGCCGCGGCGCGTGTCCTCGGCACGGAACTGGCGGAAGAGGGAGAGCAGGCTGGGCGGCTTCTCCTGGGCTGTCCGCACTCTGGGCGGGTTGCGATCGAGAGCCCGGCTGACGTTGTAGAGCATTTCGGGGTCGAGCGCGGCCACGATGCGGCCGAGGGCGAGGAGATTGCGCGCGGCGTTGATGCCGTCGGGAGTGTTGGCGGCTTCGGCGAGTTTGCCGGCGATGATGTCGCGGCCGCCGATGACGCCCTGCGCCAGATCGAGAATGCCTTTCCGGTGCGAGGCCTCGAGAAGATCCCAGGCGGCGAGGAGCGCCTCGGCGTGTTCGCGCGGGGCTTCTTCGACGCGGCGCATGAGTTCCTTCCGGGGGCTGACGGGTTCGGGTTTGAAGGCGAGCGGTTGGGCCATGGGGAGTCCTTTTGGGAGTGGTTAGTGGTTAGTGGAAGGCAAAGGCAAAGGCAAGAGCAAGGGCAAGGGCAAAGGCAAAGGCAAAGGCAAGGGCAAAGGCAAAGGCAAACGCAGATCCCCTTCGGGGATGACAACAAGAAAAGCGAAGGCAAAGGCAAAGGCAAAGGCAAAAGCTAAAACAAAGGCAAAGGCAAAAGCAAAAGCAAGGGCAAAGACAAGAGCAAAGGCAAAAGACTCGCGCACGCGCGATACCACCACCCTGCCGCTGCGCGTCGAGGGTGGGGCACCCGGCGATACCACCACCCTGCCGCTACGCGTCGAGGGTGGGGCACCCGGGTTACTACACTCTCTTCAGGTGGAGCGCATGGTTTCTATCTGCACGAGCTTGTCCTGGGGGCGGGTGCCCGGCATGTGATAGTCGACGCGGGCGCGCCTGGCGGCAACGTCGACTCCTTCGGTGGGCGTGCGTGTGCCGAAGCGAAAGTTCTCGCGCGGCAGAGGGGATGGGCCCTTTTCGGGTAGAACGGTCATCTTCACCGAGATCTCCTTGTAGGCAGGCGTGTGGGTGGCGCGATCGAGGTGCGAGCTGGTGAGCTTGTTCACGGGCTCGCTGACGGAGTTCAGGGGCATGTACATCTGTCGGCCCTGCACCCGGTGCGTGACCAGCACCTTGACGCGGACCAAGCCGTAGGGGCTTTCGAGCTGGACATATTGGCCGGACTCGAGTCCGCGCTCTCGTGCGAGCTCGGGGCTGACTTCGACGAAGACTTCCGGGGCGATCTCGCGGATGCCGGGGACGCGATAACTCAGGCTGCCCTGCTCGAAGTGTTCGAGGAGGCGTCCGTTGTTCAGGTGCAGGTCGTAGGTTTCGTTGCGCTCCTCGCTGGGAGGAACGTACTCAAGCGGATAGAAGCTGGCCTTGCCGTCGGGAAAGGGGAAGGTGGTTTCGCCGGCGTAGAGCAGCGGCTGATCGGCGCCGTCTTTGGCGACGGGCCACTGCAGGCTCTTGTAGCCCTCGAGGCGCTGGTAGCTGACGCCAGCGAACGTGGGAGTGAGGCTGGCTACTTCGTCCATGATGTCGGAGGGGTGGGTATAGTCCCAGCCGCCGGCGCCGCCGAGCTTGCGGGCGATGAGCTGGATGATCTGCCAGTCGGGCTTGGATTGGCCGAGCGGCTCGAAGGCTGGATAGAAGCGCTGGATGCGGCGCTCGGTGCTGACGAAGGTTCCTTCCTTCTCGAGCGAGGGCGCGGCGGGCAGGATGAGATCGGCGTAGCGGCAGGTCTCGGAGAAGAGGATGTCCTGCACGACCAGGAAGTCGAGTTTGGCGAAGGCGTCGGAGACGTCATTGGCGTTGGCGTCCGAGGTGATGGTGTCCTCGCCTTCGATGTAGAGCGACTTGAGTTTGCCCTGATGAATGGCGTCGATCATCATGCGGTTGTCGAGGCCGGTGGTGGTGGGCAGCGTGACGCCCCAGGCGGCTTCGAACTTCGCGCGAATGTCGGCGTTGTCGACCTTCTGGTAACCGGAGAAGACGTCGGGCATGGAGCCGAAGTCGCTGCAGCCCTGCACGTTGTTGTGGCCGCGCAGGGGATAGGCGCCGGTGCCGGGACGCTTGAAGTTTCCGGTGGCGAGCAACAGGTTGCAGATGGAGGTTGCGGTATCGGAGCCGCCGGTGTGTTGCGTGACGCCCATGGCCCAGAGGATGCAAACGCGCTCGGCGGTGGCGATCTCGTCGGCGACCTGCATGAGCGTGGGGACGGGGATGCTGGTGATCTTCTCTGCGTATTCGAGAGTGTAAGGCTCCAGGGATGTGCGGAACTCGTCGAACTTGTTGACCCATTTGTCGATGAACGGCTGATCGTGGCGGCCGGTGTCGATGAGATGTCTGGCGACGGCGTGGATCCAGACCTCGTCGGTGGAGGGCTCGGGCTTGAGGTGGATGTCGGCGCGTTCGGCCATCTCATGCTTGCGGAGGTCGGCGACGATGAGGCGCTGGCCGCGGTGCTTGTGCGAGCGCTTGATGCGGGTGGCGAGTACGGGATGGCTCTCGGCGGTGTTGGAGCCGACGATGATGACCAGATCCGCGATCTCGATGTCCGCGATGGAGCCGGAGTCGCCACCGTAGCCGACGGTGCGCGAGAGGCCTTTGCTGGCGGGCGTCTGGCAGTAGCGCGAGCAGTTGTCAACGTTGTTGGTGCCGATGACGGCGCGCGCGAGCTTCTGCATGAGGAAGCTCTCTTCGTTGGAACACTTGGATGAGGCAATGAAGCCGAGGGCGTCGGGGCCGTGCTCGCTTTTGATTCTGGTGAAGTTGTCGGCGACGAGTTGGATGGCTTCATCCCATTCAATTTCGACGAAGGTCTCTTTGCCTTCGGAGCGGACGCGCTTCAAAGGCTTATGCAGGCGGTCGGGTGCGTTCACGAAGTCCCAGGCGAACTTGCCCTTGATGCAGGTGGAGATGCCGTTGGCGGGGCCATGCGCGGGCTCGACTTTGAGGATGTTGCGATCGCGTGTCCAGATGTCGAAGGAGCAGCCGACGCCGCAGTAAGTGCAGACGGTCTTGGTGCGCTTCACGCGCTGGTGGCGCATCTCGGCTTCGATCTCGGAGACGGCGAGGATGGGTGGATAGCCGGTCGAGGGTTCGATGCCTTTGACGGCTTCGATCATCTCGTCGAGGACTTTTGGAGGCAGCGAGGTGAGATACCCGGCCTTGCCGAGCATGCCTTTTTCCATGAGCGCATTGCAGGGGCAGACGGTGATGCAGTGGCCGCAGGAGACGCAGGAAGAGCCGGCGATCTGCTCGCCGCCATCCCAGAGGACGCGCGGGATTTCGCGGGTCCAGTCGATGGTGAGGGTTTCGTTGACCTGCACGTTCTGGCAGGCTTCGACGCAGCGTCCGCAGAGGATGCACTGGTCGGGGTCGTAGCGATAGAAGGGGTTGGAGTGGTCCTGCGGGTAGGGCTTGTGCTCGAACTTGCGGGCCTGGTGTTTTACGGCGAGCTCTTTGGTGACGTTGTGCACGGTGCAGTTCTGGTTGTTGTTATCGCAGACGGTGCAGTAGAGGTCGTGGTTGTGGAGGATGCGGTCGAAGGCGTCGCGCTGCGCGACGTCGGCGCGGTCGGAGCGGGTGAACACCACTTGACCTGCAGCCACGCGGGTTTCGCAGGCGCGAACGAGCTCACCGCTGCCGAGCTGGACCATGCAGGTGTCGCAGGAGGCGATGGTGCCCATGGCGGGCAGATAACAGACCTGCGGAACGCTGGTGCGGCCCTGCGCCGCGGCTGCCCGGTTGACGGCTTCGATGAGCAGCTCGCCGGTCTCGGCGGCAACCGCGTGGCCGTCGATCTCGATCGAAGTATCCGGGGTCAGGACGACCGGCGTGTTCATCAGCGGCTTCGCGGCATACCTGGCGTGGTCCATGGTCGCTAGGATGCTCGGGTGAGAGGGAGCGGTTGCGGTGCGTGAGCGATGAAGGCGGGGACGGTTCGGATCGGGATTTCGGGCTGGCGATATGCGGGCTGGCGGGGCGTCTTCTACCCGCCCAGGCTGGCGCAGCGGCGCGAGCTCGAGTTCGCCGCTGCCCGGTTTCCGTCGGTGGAGATCAATGGCACGTTCTACTCGCTGCAGAAGCCGCAGTACTTTCGCGACTGGAGCGCGGCGACGCCGCAGGATTTCGTCTTTGCAGTGAAGGGTTCGCGCTACCTGACGCACATGCTGAAGCTGCGCAATGCAGAACAGGGGCTGGCTAACTTCTTCGCCAGCGGAGTGCTGGAGCTGGGAAAAAAACTCGGCCCGATTCTGTGGCAGTTTCCGCCGCAGCTGCGCTTCGAGGCTTCACGGTTTGGGGAATTCTTTGCGAAACTTCCCCGGACTCATGCGGCTGCGGCGGTCCTGGCGCGGGAGCATGATGAGCGACTGAAGGGGCGTGCAGCGACGGAGGTTGCGGGGAGTGTGCGGGCGAAGACGCCGATACGTCATGCTGTCGAGATTCGTGATGAGAGCTTTGCGACTCCGGAGTTTATCGAACTTCTGCGCGAGCATGACGTTGCGCTGGCGGTGGCCGATACGGTTTCGTGGCCTCTGCTGTTCGATGTGACGGCGGATTTTGTGTATGTAAGGCTGCACGGCTCGGAGGAGCTGTATGCCAGCGGTTATGAGGACGAGGCGCTCGAGATCTGGGCTGGCCGGGTGGCTGCGTGGGCCGTGGGTGGGGTCGCGGAGGGACGCAGGGCGTGCACCAAGGAGGCGCGGACGTGTCCGCGGGATGTGTACGTTTACTTCGACAACGATGCGAAGGTGAGGGCGCCGTTCGACGCGATGGGATTGCAGAAGAAAGTGGCGGAGCGGATGGGAGGACCGGTGAACCCGGGTCGGGGCGGTAGAACGAAAGACACTCGCGCGTCTTAACGCGCGACACCCCACGCTCCACCCCAGCGAGCAAGCTCGCCGGGGACCCCACCCTGCCGCTTACGCGTCGAGGGTGGGGCACCCGGTTCTCTGGCTAGGCTGCGCCCCAGCGCTTGAAGATGAGCGAGCCGTTCGTCCCGCCGAAGCCGAAGCTGTTGGAGAGAGCGTAGTCGATTTTGGCGGGCTGAAACTTGTTGGCGACGTAGTTCAGGCGGCACTGAGGGTCGACGTTTTCGAGGTTCATCGTCGGAGGCGCGATCTGCTTCTGCATCGCGAGGATGGTGATGACTGCTTCCAGTCCGCCGGCACCACCGAGGAGGTGGCCGGTCATGGACTTGGTGGAACTGACAAGGAGCGTGTGGTTCAGCGCGCGCTCTCCGAAGACATTTTCGATGGCCTTGGATTCCAGGGCGTCGCCGAGTGGAGTTGAGGTCGCGTGGGCGTTCACGTAGTCGATCTGGTCGGGCTCGATGCCGGCGACCCGCAGTGCATGTTTCATCGACCGGTAGCAGCCTTCGCCTTCGGGCGCCATACCGGTCATGTGGAAGGCGTCGGCGCTCATGCCGTAGCCGATGATCTCGGCGAGAATGTTGGCGCCGCGAGCCTTGGCGAACTCCAGCTCTTCGAGGATGAGGATGCCGGCGCCTTCGCCGACGACGAAGCCGTCGCGGTCCCTGTCGAAGGGGCGGGAGGCGTGGGTGGGGTCGTCGTTGCGCGTGGAGAGCGCCTTCATGGCCGCGAAGCCGCCTACGCCCATGGGTGTGATGGCCCCTTCCGCTCCGCCGGCGATCATGGCGTTGGCGTCGGCGCGCTGGATGATGCGGAAGGCGTCGCCGATGGAGTGCGCGGAGGTTGTGCAGGCGGTTGCCGTGGCCTCGTTGGGGCCCTTGGCGCCATAGCGGATGGAGACGTGCCCGGCGGCCAGGTTGACGATGGAAGCCGGGATGAAGAACGGCGAGATCTTGCGCGGCCCGCCGTTCATCAGGTTGGTGTGCTCGCGCTCGATGACGTCGAAGCCGCCGATGCCGGAGCCGATGTGCACACCGACGCCGTCGGCGATGTCCGGCGTGACCTGCAGGCCGGAGTGCTTCATGGCCTCGTCAGAAGCTGCCAGGGCGAAGTGGATGAAGCGGCCCATCTTCCGGGCCTCCTTCTTGTCCACGAACTTGTGCGGATCGAAGTTCTTTACCTCGGCCGCAAACCGGACGGGATGTCCGGTGAGGTCGAAGGCACGAATTTCGGCCATGCCACTGCGGCCGGCCATCAGGCCTTCCCACACCTCAGGAGCGGTATTACCGATCCCGCACAGGGCGCCGAGGCCGGTGACGACCACGCGTCGCTGATCTATCATCACTTTCCTTTTGGGCGCAACTTTGCTTGTGGGCCCTACTTTTCTTTCTGGTGCTTCTCGATGTAGTCGGTGGCGTCCTTGACGGTCTTGATCTTTTCCGCGTCCTCATCCGGAATCTGGATGTCGAAGGCCTCTTCGAACTGCATTACCAGTTCGACGACGTCGAGCGAATCGGCGCCGAGGTCTTCCTGGAAGCTTGCACCGGGCGTCACCTCAGCCTCATCCACCTGAAGCTGCTCGACGATAATCTGTTTCACCTTCTCATCAACTGCTGCCATTGTTCCAATCTCCTATGGATTCCTTCTGAGTCACGGGGACCGCGTGGGTGTCCTGAAACGACTATCCGTTGCACTGCCTCAGTGTGCAAGGATACTTAGGCTCCTGCTAGGTGTAAAGAACGTTACCCCTTCGGCGCTGGGAAGATGGCCTGTCCCGGAAGGATTCACCCGCCCGGAGCGCCCGCTGCAACCCTTCTGTGATAACGCGCTCCCCTGGTGGGATAGTGCGGCCCGCTTGAGTGCAAGCAGAATTCTCCTTATCAGCACGAGGCGGGGCATCAAACCGGGTTCCCCGCCAGCGCAATCTTCTGTAATTTCCGGCCGCTTCCACCTAGCATGGGGCCACCCAAAACAGCATCCCTTCGTGGGGTGCCAATCGTATGAGGAGGTCAACCTGTTGAGTAACAGAGTCTGCAAACACTGCGGCTCGAGCCATCTTCGCCGGCTGAACCGCAGGGGTTGGGCGCAGCTTCGGCTCCTGACAGTCCTTGGATTCTTTCCCTGGGAGTGCACCCTTTGCCGTGCACGGACATTCTGCCGGGACGATGGCCATCGCTCTCGCCGCGAAGCGGTCCTGCACCAGACAGTGTAGGTCCCGATTTCGCAGGCCCGGGATCCCTCCCCCAGGGCGACCGCCAGCCGGCTATTCCCTCCAGCTATTCGTCCTCTTCCGCCGCCAGCAACGGCAGCATTCCCGTGAGCGCACCGCGTCCGGGGAGTGAGGTTCCGTTCGGCTCGACGCTGACATCGCGCAGCGTGCGGTTGATGACCCGCGTGCGCGTCGCCACCTCGCCGAGCGTGTTCTGCACCTTCTCGACATCCTTGCTCATCTTTCCCATCAAATCTTCAAACTTGCCGAACTGCGTGCGGGCGGTGGCGAGCACCTTCCAGACCTCGTCGCCCTTCTCCTGCATCTGGAGCATGTGGAAGCCCATCTGGAAGCTGTTGAGGATCGCCGAGAGCGTGCTCGGGCCGGCGATGGTCACTCGACAGTTCTGCTGCAGGTCTGATTGCAGGCCGTCGCGCCGCATGACTTCGGCGTAGAGACCTTCGGTGGGCAGGAACATGATGGCGAAGGACGTCGTCGCGGGCGGCGCAATGTACTTCTCGCAGATGCGCTTGCCCTCGACGCGGATCGCTGACTCGAACGCCTTGCCCGCGGAAGCGATCTCGGCGGCTGAGCCTGTCTCGTAGGCTGTCTCCAGCCGCTCCCAGGCCTCGCGCGGGAACTTCGCATCGATCGGCAGAAGCGTCTCGCCCTGCGGTGTGGGAAACTTCACCGCGTACTCGACGGCCTCCTGGGTGTTCGGCTTGACGCGCACGTTCTGCTGGAACTGGCTTGGCGCGAGCATCTGTTGCAGCAGCATGCCGAGCTGTACCTCGGCGAAACCGCCGCGTGATTTCACGTTGGTGAAGATGCGCGAGAGGTCGTCGACGCCGGCGGAGAGCTTGGTCATCTCGCCGAGCCCGGCATGCACCTTGGTGAGCTGATCGGTGACCTGACCGAAGCTTTCGGTGAGCCGCGTCTGCAGAGTCGTGTGCAGCTTCTCATCCACCGTCTGCCGCATCTCCTCGAGCTTTGCGGCGTTGGCCTGGTTCAGCTTTTCCAAGCGCTCCTCGACCGAGCCGCGGAGCTTCTCCTGGTGCGCGGCGTGCTGGTTGCCGAGCTCGGTGAGGCGTGCATCCAGCGCGTCGCGATTCTCGGAGTGCTGCTTGGCCATGTCGCTGGCAAATCCCATGAAACGCTGGTTCAATCCGCCCATCTGCGCATCGACAGCGGAGCGCAGGGTCTCGGCCCCGCGTGCGTTGTCGGTCCGGAAGTTGTCGAGACCGGAACGCAACGCCTCGCCCAGCGCCTGGACGCTGCCCATGACCTCACTGCGCAGTGCCGCCGCGGAGCGCTCTGCGGCTTCGCGGCCGGCTTGCGCCTCCGCCGAGGCTTCGGTGCGCTGCTGCGCGACACTGCTGCGCAGATGCTCGTCGACGGCCGCGAGCCGCGTCTCGAGCCGGGCGAACTGCGCCGACAGATCGAGCGCCAGCCGCGACTCGTCTTTGGCTTCGCGACGGCGCAGGAGCAGAATGACGATGACGGCAAGCAGGACGAGTTGAAGGGCGGCTAGAGCAAGCGTCATTTCGATTTTCCTTCGCTTCAGAGGATAGCACCGGGAGCGCGGAAAACGCGCCGGAATTGGCGCTGGACGAGCCTTGGTGGTTCAATAGAAAGGGAGCAACACTTTGCTCAAAGGTTGTCG
This sequence comes from Acidobacteriaceae bacterium, assembly GCA_035605855.1. Taxonomy (GTDB): domain Bacteria; phylum Acidobacteriota; class Terriglobia; order Terriglobales; family Acidobacteriaceae; genus Granulicella. The sequence goes on from DATNGO010000087.1 coordinate 19,302, forward strand.
CGAGTGCGTCCTTCCGGTCTCAGCCGTCTGCTTGCCATAGCTTTGTTTGGTTCCTTCGTCGCGGCAACCGCCGTGGCCCAGACCTCGGTGCCGCCGAACCAGGTGGACCATTTCACCGACACCTCGATGCTCAAGCCGCCGGCGGGAACGAAGCTGGCGATCATCGAGTGGGAAGACCTCGAGTGCCCGGCCTGCGCACACGCCTTCCCGTTCGTGCACATGGCTGTGAATCAGTACAAGATCCCGCTGGTGGAATATGACTTTCTCATCCCCGGCCACATCTGGAGCCACCAGGCGGCGCTGTATGCCCGCTACATGAAGGACAAGATCTCGCCCCAGCTTGCCGAGGACTATAAGCGCCAGGTGTTTGCGGCGCAGTACCGGATCGCGTCGCAGGACGATCTCGTCAACTTTACCAAGCAGTTCATGGGACAGCACGGGAAGCAGATGCCTTTCGTGGTTGACCCGACGGGGCAGTACGAGAAAGAGGTTCAGGCGGAGGTCGATCTGGGCAAGAAGCTGGGTCTGCAGTACACGCCGACGATCGTCGTCGTGACGCCCCACCGCTGGATCCAGGTGAAGGACGTCTCCCAGCTTGACGCGGCTATCGACCAGGCGAAGACCTGGGTGGCGGAACCTGCGACCGCGTCGGCCCACAAGACAACGTCCAGCGCGCACCCTCGCTAAGCAGGGTTTTCAGACACTTAGGCCGCCTCCGGGCGGCCTTTTCAATTTCTTGCAATTAGTACTTGACATCATACACTGTGTGACATACAGTATGTGTCATCCGGTATGGACACCGTGGCCTCAGTCCCGATCGATACACCGCTTCTCGATGCACTGCGCCTCGAGCTGCGACGTGGCTGCCTGGTGCTGGCCGTTTTGGCTCAACTCCGCCAGGAGCACTACGGCTACACGCTTCGCAAGGCGCTCACCGACCAGGGGCTGGAGATCGAGGAGAGCACGCTCTATCCGCTTCTGCGCCGGCTGGAGACGCAGGGGCTGCTTACCAGCCAATGGCGGGAAGAGGACAAGCGCAACAAGCGGTTTTATCGGCTCTCGCCCGCGGGCGAAGCGACCCTGGCGCAGCTGGTCGTGGATTGGCGCGAGCTCAATGGGTCTGTTCAGAACATCCTGGGCCGCACAGAAAGGTGACTTCCATGGAACTTCTTGAACGTTATCTGCAGGCTATCGGACAGTATCTTCCCGCCGCGTCACGCGCCGACATTCTCGCCGAGCTGCGCAGCGAGCTTCTCGAACAAATGGATGCACGCGCCGAGGAGTGGGGCCGTCCGCTCGATGAGGCAGACATCGCGGCGCTGCTCAAAGTGCATGGCCGCCCCGAGGCCATCGCCCTGCGTTACCTCCCGCAGCGTTCGCTGATCGGTCCGAGCGTGTTTCCGTTCTACATCCTCACGCTCAAGAAGGTGCTCCCGCTGGTGTTGATCGTCTACCTGGTGGCCAATACCGCCACGCTTTTCTTCTCGGCGACGGGCGGCGAGCTTCTGGGGCACTTCGTTCACGCTCTGGCCGGGCTGGTGCCGGCGCTGTTCGTCTGCTGGGGCATCCTTACGATTGTGTTCGCCGGGATCGACTATGCGCGCTCCAAGCCTTCGGCCAGCCGGCGGATGGATCAATGGGACCCGATGAAGCTTCCCGCCCTCGAGCCTCAGCAGACGGCAAAGCAGAAGTCACTTAATATGCGTCTGCTCGAGCTGGCGGTGCATTGTCTCTGGATTCTTTACGTCCTGATGATTCCGGTACATCCTTTTCTGATCTTCGGCCCTGGAGCACGCGCGATGACGGCTGCCGGCATCAGTCTTGGTCCGGTATTCCATCCGTTCTACGTTCTGCTGCTCGTGATGCTGGGTGTGCAGCTTGTAACGAAGATTGTCGGACTGCGGAGTGGCGAGCAACGATTGGCGAAGCCGCTGGAGTTCGTTGCGAATCTTCTCGGCATCTGGGCGCTCTCGATGCTGGCGTTCGCCAAACAGATCATCGTCGCTTTGAGCGGGGGCATGGACGCATCGCAGGTGGCGTCGATCAATCACGCGCTCAATCTGGCCTTCGGGATCGCGTTGCTCTTCGCCGTCTACGGCTTGATCAAGGAGCTCTGGAAGTATCTCCGGAATCGCATTCCGGTGCGCCGTGCGCTCGCGATATAGAGACTATTGAATCTGTATCAGGTCCCCGGCGCTGCCCGGTGTGGTGCTGGAGGTTTGCGGGGCGCGCCAGTGGTCGATGTAGCTGACCTGGTGCACGCAGGAGATGGTGCAGTTCGGTGCGCAGGTCTTCTCTGTGACGAACTCGCTTTTTACGCGCTCGGTCGTGTACTCGGCGACGGGGATTGCGGGGAAGCCGCGCTGCTGGCTGCAGTAGTGCACCAGGCCGTTCTCGCAGACGTACAGGTAGCGCGAGCCCGCGCGGCAGCGCCAGTCGTTGGGCTGACCGTTGGCGATGGCTTCCTGGAAGTGATTGAAGCGCGAGTAGCTGCGGCGTGTGAGGCGGCGGACTTCGTCCCACACAGCTCGCTCACGCTCGCCGAGGGGCTTCAATTGGCCGCTGCCGTCATGGATGATGCCGATGGTGGAGCTGAAGCCGAGCTCGAGCGCGCGCTTCGAGACCGTCAGCGCGTCTTCAGGATGCGAGATGCCGCCGCCGACGACGGAGTTGATGTTCACGTGAAAGTCTGCGTGCTCGGCGAGCATGCGCAGCTTGGCGTCCAGAACCTTCAGCGACTTCTTCGAAACCTCGTCCGGCATGACGTTGTCGATCGAGATCTGCATGTGATCGAGCCCGGCCTTGTTGAGGCAGTGGATGCGATCGGGCATCAGCAGATAGCCGTTGGTGATCATGCCGGCGATAGCGCCGGTGGCGCGGATGGCGCGAATCACGTCGTCCAGCTCGGGGTGCAGCAGCGGCTCGCCGCCGGAGATGGTGATGACGGACGTGCCGAGGCGGCCGAGCTCGCCGATGCGGCGGCGCATCTCGTCGATGTCGACGGGCTTGGAAAAATCGTCGAACTCATTGCAGTAGGTGCAGGCCAGATTGCAGCGCCGCATGGGCACGATGTGCGCCATGTACGGATGCGCGGTGTCGGCGAGAGCCGAGCCGATGGACTTGAGCTCGCGCAGACGACGTGAGGCAGCGATCAGGCGCCGCCGGGCCGTCATACGACGGCGCGCCGGCTTCGTCCCGGGGATGCTCATTTGTGGGGGCTGCGCAATCATGCCTGGTTTTATTTTACCGTGGATAGGCTTCGCGGTTCCGGTTTCAGGCCTTCGCGCTCGAATAGACTGAACCTCAGACAAAGGAGTTCAACGATGCCACGCGATATTGACTGGAGCGACACACTGGAGATTGCGATTCAGTTGCAGGAGAAGTTCCCCGACGTTGATCCCTTCACGGTGCGCTTTACCGACATGCACAAATGGGTTACGGAGTTGCCTGGGTTTGTTGGAGATCCTCAAAAGTCCAACGAGGGTTTGCTCGAAGCGATCCAGATGAAGTGGCACGAAGAGTATGAAGACGCGAAGGAAGGCTGATTCGCGCGCACGGTAAGACCACGCGGCTTCCCTGCATGCCGTCTAACGGTCAAGGAGGAGGCGTTCCTATGAGATTTCTGAAGCCTGAAGGTCTAGCGATTTTTGTAGTAGCCTTTGCCATCAGCACGGCTCCCGCTCTTGCGCAGCAGACGACGCAGCAGCAGACGACGGAGACAACGACCACAACCAGTGCCACAGCATCCGCGCCGGTCGAGCCGATGACCCATCATCAGTTGAAGAAGGCGGAAAAGGCGGACAAGGCGCAGGCCAAGGCTGACAAGGCCGAGGCGAAGGCTGCCAACAGCGACAAGGTTCGTGAGGCCAACAAGAAACAGGCCGAGGCGGATCGCGCCGCGGCGAAGGCGAACAGCCCGTACTAGCAGCGTCGAAGCCGCGACAACGGTAACTAATGCAGGAGAACGCCGCGCGTTGAGCTTATGCTCTCGCGCGGCGTTTCAGTTCAGTGGGAAGCTGGGCTTTGGTGAGCCGCAGAATGATCCAGCAGACTCCTGCCCAGACAGACGTTCCCAGAATCACCAGAAGCGCATTCCAGAGATGCCCGTGGTGCTCCGGCATCAAGCGAAGCAGCTCGATGACAACGAGAACTGAGGCAACGGCAGCAAGAAGCGACTTCGTCAGTTCGCGCCGGTTGACACGAGCGAGAGGCATCAACTTGCGGACGTGCAGCAGGACGGCGAGTGTGGCGGTGTGCGTGAGAATCGCCAGGTTTGAGGCCCACGCAAGACCAATCGCCCCAAAGCGCGCATGCAGGCCCCAGTACACCGGCAGTGACACAACGGTGATGATCGTCCCTGCAACCATCGGCGGAAGTGTCTGTCCGGCCGCATAAAACGCGCGAATGTAAATCGCCTGCGAGCTCCACAGCGCGAGAGACAAGGAAAAGATTGCGAGGAACATTGCGGTGCGCAGTGAGTCTGCGCGCGTGTAATGACCGCCACGCAACACCAGGTCGCAGATGGGGGCAGCCAGGGCGACCATCAGTGACGCCAGCAGCAAGGCTACGGAGGCTATGCGCGTCACCGAACGTCCGACGGCTCCGCGGAACTCTTCCATCCGGTTGGCGGAAAACAGCGAAGCAAAGAAGGGCAGTGATGCGGCTCCGGCCGCTTGTCCAATGATTGCCATGGGTGCGGTGAACAGCTTCTTGGCATTCATCAGGCGCGTGATGTCGCCGGTCTCGTGCTTGGCGAAGAACTGGAGGATCTGCGTATCCATGAAGACGATGGTCACGCCGAACATCATCGGCAGCGACATTTTGATCCAGTCGCGCAGACCTTCGTTGTGCCGATCGAGCACGGGCAGCCAACGTACGCCCGCTCGCCGCGCGGCGACTGCGTTGACGAGAAACGGCCCGCAGATCGCGCCGGCCAGCGCGCCCCACGCCAGCGAAGGAATTCCCAGCCAGCGCGCGCCGATGACGCCGCCGAAGATGATGCCCGCGGAATACACCAGTGGCGAGATGGCCTGGTATCCAAACTGCTTTCGCACCAGGGCGACCGACGCGAGCACGCCACCTGCGAAGAAGAAGAGTTGTCCCGGCAGCAGAATGCGGGTCATGTACACCGCGAGCGCATCCTGCGCGTGGTCGCCCTTCGAATAGATACGGATGTACAGCGGCGCCAGAAACTCTGCAATCAGGAGCGCCGAGCCCAGCACCAGCGCCATCGTGTTGAGAATTACTGAGAGCGCAATCTCGCCCTCTTCATCGCGCCCCTGCTCGCGATAACGGCTCAGAATCGTCACGAAGCTTATCGATGCCGCTCCGCCGATGAGCAGATAGTTCACCAGGTCCGGAAGAAGGAACGCAATGTTGTACGCATCGGTCTGCGGGCCGGCCCCGAAGGTGTACGCGATGTACTTGTCGCGGATAAGCCCGATGACACGCGACAACAGCGCAAATGCGCCCAGCAACAACGTCGCAGACGCTGCTGTGTGTTTGTGTGACAACCCGAGAAAGCCGAATCGCGACTTGCGCGAGGGTTCACTCGCATCCGTGGCCGCATGAGCAGGCACAACGTCGTTCAAGCCGGCCAATGGTTGGGCCGGAATCTCCGCTGCAGGTGGAATTTCAGAGGGAGGAGTAGGTGGTTCCAACGGGCTCATTCAATGGGGAACAGGTCGCCCTGCCGCCGCTCGACAATCTTCGGTTCAGGCCTTACAGCCGGCTTGGGTTCGGGCTTGGCAGCCCTTTGTTCAGGTTGCGCAGCCGGCCTGGATTCGGTCACCAGGCGTGGCCGCAGTGTCTTCGGCCGCGGCGACGAAGCATCAACCGTTGTGGCGGAGGGATCCAGCATCGCCACCAATTCCTGCATCTCCTTGCGGAGAGCCTTCAGCCGGGCCTCGATTCGTGCCGACTTGTCTGCGCTGACAGCGCCGGCGCCTCCCTCCATCGGGACGAGAGCCGGTGTGGGGGCTGCTACTGGTGTGACTTCGAACGGGGCCACCGACTCGCGGGCCTTCGCGTCGTTCTTGAAGACTTGTCTCGCGCCGGGGATGGTGTAGCCCTGGTCGTAGAGGAGGCTCTTGATTCGAAGCGCCATTTCGACGTCGCGCTTGCGATAGAGCCGTTGGCCGGTGCCGCCCTTGTTGGGCTTCAGTTGCGGGAATTCCGTCTCCCAGAAGCGCAGAACGTAGGCAGGAACTTCGCAGAGCCGGGCTACGTCGCCAATGCGGAAGTAGAGCTTGTCCGGAATCTCGGGCGTAACGGTCTTGCGAATTGGCTGGTGGGTTCCCATGCACTGATTCCAAACCGGCCCGGTCGCCGCCATCCGGCGGTCTTCCGAGCTTGAGCCAAAGTATAGGTCTCCCGGCCCAGCGGGAGAAAGTAGTTTCCGCGATTCCCCTGACACTTCTGATACTTACGCGGAAGTCTTATTACCCGGAACCACGTGAGTTAACACAACCTTCAAGCTCTGCTTCAGGTTTTGGGGTCTCCGTCACTTGCGCGATTGCCAGGGCAGGATTTCTTCGACAAAGGCAGAGCCTCGCGCCGCGGCGATGAAGTTGCGCAATCGCAGCGCGTCTTTGCGGCCCGGCTCAGCCTCCACCCCGCTGGCCACATCGACACCCCAGGGCTCGAGCACATCGATGGCGGCAGCGACATTGCGGGAGTGCAGGCCGCCGGCCACGATCAGCGACGGCAGATCTGCTCCGGAAGCGGCCGCAGCGCTGTTGAAAGCGAGACGAATCTCCTGCGCGGCCAGTTGCCAGTCGAACGCCATGCCCAGGCCGCCGGACTGTCCTCGCCGCGCGGCATCGACCAGCACAGCGTAAAGGCCCGGGGTAGCAAGCGTGCGTGCAAGCGTCGCGGAGAAGCCGGCGTTGTCACCCGAATGGACATTGAAGGGAACGGTCTGGATCAGACGCACGTGTCCTTCAAGGGCGTCGTTCAGCCTCGCGATGAGCTCCGGGTTGGTGTCATTGTGGAGTTGCGCGGCCTGCAGACCGGCTTCACGAACGTTCCGGATAATCTCGCCGGCATCGGTTGAGGCGAAGACGCCCACTGTAAGCACGGTGCCGGGAAGATGCGGAGTGATCTCTGCAACCTGTGCTGCATTCATGCGTCGCCGGCTGGGCGCGAAGACGAAGCCGACCGCATCGGCACCCAGCTCAGCCGCGAGCTGCGCATCGGCTAGATTCGTGTTCGCACAGATCTTGATGAACATGAGCGGTCAGGCCTCTCCGTGAAGCAATCTCTTGAGTGCTTCTCCGGGTCGCGGCTGTTTCATTAATGACTCGCCGATCAGAAACGCTTCGTAGCCGGCGTTGCGCAGGCGCTCAATGTCCTCATGCGTGCGGATGCCGCTTTCTGCGACGTGGACGGCAGATCGCGGCAGTGATCCGGCGAGCTCACATGCGCGATCGAGAGAGACCTCAAAAGTGCGTAGATCGCGGCTGTTCACGCCCACGCACTCACACTCGAGCGGCAGGGCGCGCTGAAGCTCCTCGGCGTCGTGCACCTCGCAGAGTACGTCGAGCTCCCATCGCTGTGCTTCGTCGCGGAGTGTGCGAAGCTCTTGATCGGTTAAGGCGGCGACGATCAGCAGAATCGCGTCGGCGCTATTCGCCCTTGCCTCCAGGATTTGAAAGGGATCGACCATGAAATCCTTGCGCAGGCAGGGAATCGATGTCGCCGCAGACGCGCGCTGCAAGTTCTCGAGCGAGCCCTGGAAGAACTTTTCGTCGGTGAGGACGGAGAGCACCGCGGCGCCTGCATCCTGCATCTCGACGGCCAGTGCGGCGGGATCGAAGCCGGCGCGGATGAGGCCTTTCGAGGGTGAGGCCTTTTTAAGTTCGGCGATGATTGCCGGGCCCCGCAGAGCTTTCGCACGCAGCGCCAGGCCAAAGCCCCGCGGAGTATGCGCTGCAGCCGCGCGCTCCAGCGCCGCGATGTCCGCGGTCTTCTTGCGCTCCGCGACAACCGTGCGCGTGTGCGTCAGAATCTCGGGAAGGTACATTGTGCGTTCGCCGGTGACAGCCATGCTTCTATGCTACCGAACGGGTCGCACGCTATGCGAGCGCGCTCTTCGGCTGCGCCAGCACGAGCCCGCGCGGTGTGGGCAGCAGCAGCACTGAGATGAGACCTTCGCGTTCCAGCTTCTTCGCGGCCTCGCGGACGGTCTTCAGATGCGAGCTTGCGTCGTGGATGACGATGAGCCCATTAGGATTCATCTGCGGCAGAAAGCGCTTCACCTCGGCCTCGCGCAGATCCGGGTCGGAGTCTGAAAAGAGCAGATCGATGCTGCCGCCGACTGTCATCTCCAGAGAGCTCTCGTTGCGAAGATCGATAAATCGCGACAGAGGATTCGACCCAAACCGCTGCTTCGCTCGTGTGAACACAACGGGATCGTACTCACAACTGATGACCTTGCCCGCAGGGGCGCCGCCTGCGGCGTTGCGCTCGAGGCCGCGGGCAATCCATTCAGTGGAGACTCCGAGAAAGCTTCCGGTCTCGACGACGAGCTGCGGCTTCAGCGTGGTGACCAGCGTTGCCAGCAGCTCCAGCACTTCGAGCTCCGCGGTCATTGAATCAAACATCGACCACTGCTCAGGGTGCGGGCACTCGGGCGTGGCGCGGTGATACTCGGGCTGCAGCACGCCGCCGGAACGGTCGTGCTGCAGCATTACTTTGTGTTCCTGTTTCAGCTTCCTGCGGAAAAGCCCCATCGTCACGCCTTGCCGGCAAGCTGCCGCAGCACGTACTGCAGGATGCCGCCGTGCTGGTAGTAGAGGATCTCCTGCGGCGTGTCGATGCGGACAGCGACCTGAAACTCTGTGCTTCTGCCCTGGTCGGATTCGGCGATGACTGTGAGCAGCTTGCCGCCGGCGAACTTCGCGTCGAGCATGGCACGCAGTTGTCCGGGCTGATCGCCAACGCGGTAGATCTCTTCCCCTGTGAGCTGCAGCGTCTCGGCGTTCTGTCCCGCGAGGAACTGCAGTGGCAGGATACCCATTCCAACAAGATTGCTCCGATGAATGCGCTCGTAGCTTTCGGCAATGACGAAGCGGATGCCGAGCAGACGCGGGCCCTTGGCCGCCCAATCCCTCGAAGAACCAGACCCGTATTCCTTGCCCGCGAGAATGCAGAGTGGCGTACCGCGCTTCGCGTACTCGACGGAGGCGTCGTAGATGCTCATGCCGGTGCCCTCGGGGAGCAGGCGTGTGACGCCGCCTTCGGTTCCGGGCGCGAGCTTGTTGCGCAGGCGCACGTTCGCAAAGGTGCCTCGCACCATCACCTCGTGGTTGCCGCGGCGCGAGCCATAGGAGTTGAACTCGAATGGCTTCACCCCATGCTCGATAAGGTACTTGCCTGCGGGGCCGTTCAGCTTGATCGAGCCTGCCGGCGAGATGTGGTCGGTCGTCACGGAGTCGCCGAGCACGGCGAGCACGCGTGCGTTCGCGATGTCTTCGACCACGGCCGGCGTTGCGGGCATGCCCTCGAAGTACGGCGCCTTGCGGATGTAGGTCGAATCGTCTTCCCATCCGTAGGTATCGCCACTGGGGAACTTGAGGTTCTGCCAGTTGGCGTCGCCATCGCTCACCGTGCTGTATTGCCGGCGGAACATCTCGGAGTCGATGGACGCGGCAACGGCGTCGCCGACCTCCTTTTGAGTCGGCCAGATGTCGCGCAGGTAGACGTCCTTGCCGTTCTTATCTTTGCCCAGCGGATCGGCGTCGAAGTTGTGCTCGATGTGACCGGCCAGCGCATAGGCGACGACCAGCGGCGGGCTCATGAGATAGTTGGCGCGCACCTCCGGCGAGATGCGGCCCTCGAAGTTGCGATTGCCGCTGAGCACGCTGACGGCAACAAGGCCGTGCTCTTCGATGGACTTCGAGACGTCCTCGGGCAGAGGGCCGGAGTTCCCGATGCAGGTGGTGCAACCGTAGCCGACGACCTGGAAGCGCAGCTTGTCGAGATACGGCAGCAGCCCCGCGCGCGTGTAGTAGTCGGTGACGACGCGCGAGCCCGGCGCCAGCGATGTCTTCACCCACGGCGGGGTGGTGAGGCCGGCCTCAACCGCCTTCTTCGCGAGCAGACCGGCTGCGACCATCACGTACGGATTGCTCGTATTGGTGCACGAAGTAATCGCGGCGATGACGATGGAGCCGTTGCACAGGTAGCGATCCGGATCCACGCCGAAGCGAGCGCGGACGGTGTGCTCCATCGCAACGTCCTCCTGCTTGCCGCCGGTCGGCTTTTCATGCGTTGTGGCCGTCACGGTGACGCTTACTGGAAGTTCAGGCGCCGGCGCGCCCTGCGAACTTGCGAGATTACCGTTGGCCGAGGCGTGACCGCCCTCGCCCTCCCAGCGGACGATCTGCCGCACCTCGTTCCTGTTCGCATTCGGCCCGAGCAGCGTGGGCAGCACTTTCGCGAAGCTCTCCGGGGCCTCGCGCAGCAGCACGCGATCCTGCGGACGCTTCGGTCCTGCAACGCTCGGCTCGACGGTACTGAGGTCGAGCTCCAGCGTGCCGGAGTACACGGCTTCCGGCGCATTGGGCGTGTGAAAGAGTCCCTGCGCCTTGTAGTAGGCCTCGGTGAGCGCGATGTGCTCTTCGCTGCGGCCGGTGAGGCGCAGATAGTTGAGCGTCTCCGCGTCAACCGGGAAGATGCCGCAGGTCGCGCCGTATTCCGGCGCCATGTTCGCAATCGTTGCGCGGTCCGCCAGCGGAAGTTCGCTGACGCCAGGACCGTAGAACTCGACGAACTTGCCCACCACGCCGAACTTACGCAGCATCTCGGTCACGGTGAGGACCAGATCGGTCGCGGTCGCGCCTTCGCGCAGCTTGCCCGTCAGTTTGAATCCGACCACCTGCGGTACCAGCATGCTCACCGGCTGTCCCAGCATCGCGGCCTCGGCCTCAATGCCGCCGACGCCCCATCCGAGCACGCCGAGTCCGTTGATCATCGTGGTGTGTGAGTCGGTGCCGACCAGCGTGTCGGGGTAGGCGACGATGGAGCCGTCGCTGTTTGTGGAAGTGAAGACGACGCGCGCCAGGTACTCGAGGTTCACCTGGTGACAGATGCCCATGCCCGGCGGCACCGCGGAGAAGTTGCGGAACGCGGTCTGTCCCCACTTGAGGAAGGCGTAGCGCTCACGGTTGCGCTGGAACTCGAGCGCGGCATTCAGGTCGTAGGCTTTGGCGCTTCCGTACTCATCGACCTGCACGGAGTGGTCGATGACCAGCTCCGCGGGCACCAGCGGGTTGATCTTCTGAATTGCGTCTGCATCGCCGCCGAGCTGTTTCATGGCGTCGCGCATCGCGGCGAGATCGACGATGGCGGGGACACCGGTGAAGTCCTGCATCAGCACACGGGCGGGCATAAAGGCGATCTCGCGCGAGGGCTCCGCCTTGGCGTCCCACCGGGCGAGGAAGCGGATGTCGTCCGCGCTTACGGTCACACCATCTTCACGGCGCAGCAGGTTCTCGAGCAGAATGCGCAGCGAATAGGGCAGCCGCTCCAGCTTCGCGCCGGTTGACTCGAGTGCACTCAGGCGGAAGTAACGCACAGTCTTGTTGCCGGACTTCAACTCCCCGGCTGCGTGAAAGCTGTCAGGATGAGCATTTGAGGTAGCCATAACGAAATCTCCTTGGAGCTCCGCGGAGCCCTGAATGTTGCGGAGCGCTGCCCTTTGCGTCGGTTCCGGGGACGCTGGCAACGGATGATGCCTGCATCGGCGGCGGCTCTCCACGAGCACGCCGGCGCGAGACACAGGGAACAATTCTGGATGATAGCGAGGAAAGCGGAGCGCCGTTCAGCAGAGGAAACGCCCGCGGTCGTGGCGGCCACGGCGGAAGCGCTTAAGCAAGGAGCGCGACATGCCCACAGTGTAGCGCTTTTGCCACATCCGCCGCATCTCTCAACCCCTGCCATTTCCGCAGTTGAGAGATTGATTTCGCAATCCGGTATACCATCGTCTGGCCGGCCGCATCTTATACAAAGTTGATGGGTTTGTACTTGTCAGCATGGGACCTCCCCCGGGGTGATCAGAGGGCGGGCCAGGAGCCAGGGAATGCAACTCGAAACGAATACAATTCGTCGCGCGATGGGCGCGATCGCTTTATCGGGAGCGCTTGCGCTCGCGGCCGGCTGTCATAGCAAAACCGCGTCAGCCAATGGGCCCGATCCGGCGCAGGCAAACCTCGCCCCCGTCAACGGGCAAGCTCAGGTCCTCGCAGAGAACACCTCCTACAGCCCGCAACAGCAGAGCGAGTCTTACCCACAGCAGGCGCCGGCGCCTATTGAGCAGGCATATCCGCAACAGCCCGGCAGCTACTATCCCAGCGACGCTGAGCAGGCCGGTGAAGAGGCGATCGAAGAGACAACTCAGCCGCCGCCGGAGCTTCCTGAATATGACCAGCCAGAGGCTCCCGGACCCGACTACATCTGGACTCCGGGCTACTGGGCCTGGGGCCCCTACGGCTACTACTGGGTGCCGGGCGCCTGGGTTGAAGCTCCCTATTACGGCGCGCTCTGGACACCGCCTTACTGGGCCTGGTACGGCGGCCGCTACCGCTTCCATCACGGCTACTGGGGACGGCACGTCGGCTACTACGGTGGCATCGACTATGGCTTCGGCTATATCGGCATCGGCTACTTCGGCGGCTACTGGAACGGCGACAGCTTCTACTACAACCGCGCCGTGACCCGAGTGAGGCCGGAGATCCGAACCGTTTACGAACGGCCCGTGGTCTACAACAACGTTCGTTACGGAATTCGGCCTGTCAATCGCGTGAGCTACAACGGCGGCCGCGGCGGTATCAACGTGCAGCCTCGCCCGGCAGAGATGGCAGCGATGCATGAGCGGCACGACGCGCCGATGGCTGTGCAGCGCCAGGTGCGCGTCGAGGCGTCGCAGAATCGCGCGCAGAGCTTCTCTCAAAACCGCGGCCGTCCAGCAGAGGCCGTCGTACAGCATGGTTTCGCGAATACACGCGGTATCGCACCGGCCCCGCGTGGCGCTGAGATAGCTCGTCCCATGCCGGAGGGACGGCCTGCGCAGCCGCAGCCCAACGGTGCGAACCCGCGTTTCGAGAATCGCGGGCAGCCGCAGCCACAGCCCAACGGTGCGAACCCACGTTTCGAGAATCGCGCGCAGCCGCAGCCGCAGCCCAATGGCGCGAACCCGCGGTTTGAGAACCGAGGGCAGCCGCAGCCACAGCCTAACGGCGCGAACCCGCGTTTCGAGAACCGAGGACAGCCGCAGCCACAACCCAATGGCGCAAACCCGCGGTTTGAAAATCGAGGGCAGCCTCAACCACAACCCAATGGCGCAAACCCACGGTTTGAGAACCGCGCGCAGCCGCAGCCACAGCCCAATGGCGCGAACCCCCGTTTCGAGAACCGAGCACAGCCGCAGCCACAACCCAACGGCGCAAACCCCCGTTTCGAGAATCGCGGACAGCCTCAACCGCAGCCACAACCCAACGGCGCAAACCCGCGTTTCGAGAATCGAGGGCAGCCTCAGCCACAGCCCAATGGTGCGAACCCACGGTTTGAGAATCGAGCACAGCCGCAGCCACAACCCAACGGCGCAAACCCCCGTTTCGAGAACCGCGCGCAGCCACAGCCCAATGTTGCGCAGCCGCGTTTTGAAAATCGAGGGCAGCCTCAACCACAGCCACAACCTCGCGTGGAAGCTCCCCGCGTGGAAAACCGCCCCATGCCGCAGCCCCAACAGCAGCGGATGGAGAACCGCCAGATGCCGCAACCTCAGCAACATATGGAAGCGCCGCGCCCCGCCCCGCAGCCACATCCGCAGGGACCTCCGCCACAGGCTCATCCTGCTCCGCAGGCACAGCAGCCCCATGGTGGCGGCGGCGGACACGAAGGCAATGGCGGACATCAGGGCGGCGGAGACCACAGCCATCCCTAAGCACTTCAACCTGCAAACGCAGAGTGCCCGGTCACGCCGGGCACTCTTTTTTTGAGCCGCGCTTCAACAGCCGGCTGGAGTTCTCTGCCTCCAGCACTGGCTCTCCTACACTGTCTCTCCTACACTGTCTCTCCTGTCCGCCTCAAGCGAATGTCACATTCCCGTGGAGCCGAAGCCGCCCTGTCCGCGCGGCGTCTCTGCGAGCATGTCTGTCTCTTCGAAGCTTGCCTGGATGCGCTCCACCACGCGCAGTTGCGCAATGCGATGACCCGGCGCAATCACCTGTGGCTCCGGCGACAGGTTCGTGATGATCACCTTCAGCTCGCCTCGATAGCCAGGATCGATGACTCCAGCCAGCGTCGTCACGCCGCGCAGCGCCAGCCCTGAGCGGTCCTCCACCAGCGCGCCATGCGACGACGGCAGCTCCAGGGCCAGCCCGGTGCGCACCGCTAGCGTGCTTCCCGGCTCGCCGACAGGCGCCAGCGTCGCCGCTTCCGCCGCGAAGAGATCCGCCGCAAGATCGCCATATGGCCCGGTGTGCGCATAGCGCGGCATCTGCGCCGCCGGCAGCAGGCGCTGCACAAGAATCCTCGGTGAGATCTTCGCTTCACTCATCGCAGTCAGTCTCTCATCTCAAGAGATCCACTTCAGCAGGCGAATCACGCCCATCGGCGCGGCCTTCGAGTGTGCGGAGACACCACTACGTTCATGAATCGCCTTCCGGTTGGCCCGGTAGTACTCGAACGCCCTCAACATCATCTGATCGTTGGTCAGCGTGGGCCGCCATCCGAGCTCGCGCTTGATACGCGTTGTGTCGAAGACAAAACTCTCCGCAATCATCCGGTAGTGATACGGCCCCAGCGGCGATATGCCCAGCTTGTGCGCCGCCTTCATCGCGGCAATCGTCGGCGCCTTGGGCAGACTCGCTACACGCGATCGGCTCGACGCGGCGCGAATCACAGACTCGTACATCCCGCGCATCGTCGGCACATCGTCCGATCCGATGTGAAAGAGATTCGACAACTCATAATCCAGGCAAGCAATACAGGCAGTCGCCAGATCCTGCGCGAAGATGAACTGGTAGACGCTGTCGCCGCTGCCCACCACCCATACTTTTTTGTTGTCCTCGATAAACTCGAACAGAATCGCCAGCAGGCCCAGGCGCCCTTCATCGATGATCGTCGGCGAACGCAGCGTCACCACCTGCAGCTCCGGGTGCCGGCGACGCAGTTCGTCCAGCACGCGCTCACCCTCCAGCTTCGATTGCCCGTAGATTTCGACAGGCGACGGCGTCTCGTCCTCCGTCACCGGATGGCCGAGGTTCTCGCCCCACAGGCAGTTGCTGGAGATAAAGATGAACTTCGTTACTCCCGCCGAAATTGCCGCCTCCGCGAGCCGGCGCGTGCCGTCGACGTTCGAAGTCCACAGCATCTTTTCGTCGGTCACGTCATGCGCCAGCATCGCTGCGCAATGAAACACCGCTTCGAACTTGTGTTCCGCAAACAGACGTGCCAGCAGATCTGCGTCGCGGATGTCACCCTGCACGCTGGTCAGTGCAGGAGCCGATTGCTCATCTCGCACCAGATCGATGTTCGTGACGGCGAATCCCTCGCTGAGCAAACGCCGCTTCAGCACACCACCGAAGAAACCCGATCCGCCCGTTACCAGCACCTCACGCGCGCTCACGCTGCAACCTCACTCGTCTTCTTTCGCGGTCCCGTCTTTCGCGGCTCCGTCGAGCGGAAGAGATATACGCCCAGCACAGCAATCAGCGGCTCCAGCGGATGTCGAAAACGTGCCTGCACAGTAACCAGATAGTACGGCAATGGCAGCAGCAGAAACATCCATCCCATCAGCGCCGCTCCGGGCACACGCCGCCGCAGCGCCAGCCCCAGTCCCATCAATCCTGCGAGGCTCAGGAAGGCGTAGCTCAGCCGTCGCCCATACTCCCGCAGCGGATGATTCTCCAGCGGATGCGGCACGTTGTCCCAGAAGAAGAGGAAGCGGTCGACCGTCCACTTCGCAATCTGCTTCGGATTCTCGCGAATCCGCTCCACCGCTTGCTGCTTGCGCATCGCCGAGTACGGGACCTCGCCCATGTGTACATAGAGCTGGAACTTCGGGTCGCCGGGCCACATGGGCAGCGTCGGTCCCCAGGGATATCCATCGTGCGATGGCAGTGTCGACTCATACAGCTCCGCGCCAAAGTTCGAGCGCGTTGCCACGAACGTGTGCAGCGCCCGCTCATTGCGCACCCACCACGGCATCATCACCGCCGCCAGTGCAATCGCTGCAAGCAAAGGTCCGGCCCACACCCGCGCCAGTCTCAACGCTCGCAGCCTTGGCCAGATCACCCATAGCCCCATCGCCGGCAGGCCGATGAGCAGCGATGCATTCGAAAGCGCCGTCAGACCCCACAATGCGCCGAACGCCGCCCATCGTCCCCACTGCGCTGTGCCGTCTCGTTCCTCTTCACCTGTCCCGCGCAGCCGCAGCGCCAGCACGATCGTCCACGCAAACAGGAACGCCGACAGCGATGTGTCCCACAACCAGTGAATCGCATACTGCAGCGCCGCCGGATAGACCGCCCACAGCCATCCCGCCCAGAGCGCCACCGGAGCGGCTTTCGTCGAAGCTCTGCGTGCAATCCCGTTTGCGTCCAGGCACCGCGCCGCAATCTCATACACCGCCGGCGCAATCAGGGCGGAAAGCAGGCTGTCCACGGTCATCACGAAAAACGCCGCCGCGTTTGTGTAGAGGCCGAAGAGCTTGAACGCCAGCGCCAGCAGCAGAGGATACAGCGGCGGAATCCACGCCGTCGGCCCGCTCACCCCATTAAACGGGTTCGCATAGCCGTGCCCTTCGACCAGCGACTTTGCGATGCGGCCTGCTTCGAATCCAAAATCAAAGTGATCGCCGATGATGCGGATACGGTACGTGTGCCCGATCGCAATACATGCAACACGCAGCGCAAACGCTACCCAGAAGAGGCTGCGTGGAGCGTGAAACGATCTTGATGGAGCGGAGACTGTTGACACGAGGCAGGGAAGGTTGACGACGTTTCTTTAGTCTAATTGCCTCGTTCTTCAGCCTGCACTCTACTCGCGGTGCCGTCAGCAGGATCACCCCGACGAAGGAGCCATCTCATCGCGCAGTCGTGCCAAAACGCGCCGGGCGCCTTGCATCAGCCAGCGGGTCAGAAGCACGATCGCCAGCAGGGCTATCACCACAATCCCCGCGCCGATGTACGGATGCACCGTCGCAACCCAGGTGATTCCCGCCGCGGCAAGATCCTCCGACGTGCTTAGCGCCGCGTTGGTGAATGGCTCCGGCGTTGCAGAGACCGCCACGCGCGCCGAGGTCTTCGCGGTGTGCGCCACGCCTGCAATAGCCGCTGCAGCGATCGTCACCAGCGCATGCTCGCCGGGCGACAAGTGAGTCGTCGCCTGATATGCCAGGATCGCCGCGGCAGGCACGCGGATAAATGTGTGCACAGCGTTCCAGATCAGGTCGAAGTACGGAATCTTGTCCGCGACCGCCTCAAGCACGCTGAGCGCGATCGCCAGTGCAATCACCCAGGTCTGATCCAGTGCCGACAACCCCGGCGGCAGTTGCAACACATGGAATCGACCCAGCAGCCCGAGCGCCGCAACCGTGACATACAGGTTCAACCCAGCCGCAAAGCTGACGGCGACGAGCAGCGCGGTAAGCCGGCCTGGATCGAACATCTCGTTCTCCCGCGGTGCCAGAATTGTAGCCCCCATCCGGCTCAGCAGTGGTAACTTGCCGGTTATTTCCAAAGGCGCCGTCACTCAGCTAGCCTTCAGACACGCTCAATCTCCTCTCGCTGACCGGTCACGGCTCAACGAGTTCCAACTCTTCGCTGCGTTTCAGGAGCTCCGCCTCCTTCCGGAGCAGGGTCCGTTTGCCGCTGGTCTGCTTCATCTCTCTGCAGGAATCGCCGCGCGGGCCGGCATCACGGCCCGCTCTGCATGTGCTTGCGCCTCTCGCACTGGGGCTCTGTCTCGTCTCCCAGGCCTTCGCGCAGAGCCCGGTCGACGGCACACTTCAGGGTCGCGTCTTTACATCACCACATGGCCCTCCGGTTCCCGCAAGCGTGCACCTCCGCAGCGACGGCAATTCCTGGCAGCAGACAGTGAACGCCGCCCGTGATGGGTCCTTCACAGTCCTTGATCTCGCGCCCGGCGACTACACGATCCAGGCCGGTCCTTGCGCGCTGCAACACCTCTCCATCTCTCCCGGCGCAATCACCGAAGCCGAGATCGATCTTGCTTCCTGCCCCACAAGCCAACCGCACTCGCCGCAGCCTTCTGCCCTCCCGCTTCCGGCACTGGACGACACTGAACTTTCTGAACTCGATTCCGCTGCTCACAACGCAACCCTTGCGGCCGCCCCCTCCGACGAAACGAGCGGTGACGAGCCCGCGACACCCGAGGCCGCACGCGAAACCACCGAGCTTGGCCTTGCCGGGCCGAGCGTCAGCGGCCTCTCGCCGGCCGCAAACTCCACTCTCCTCGACGGTCTTTCGACCACCCAGAATTTCCACTCGAGTCCACGCGGCGCGGCCGGAAGTCCGCGCACCTCGGCCACGTTCAGCGAATCCTCCACCCGGTCCTTTCGACTCCAGCCGCGTTCCTTCTCCGCGCAGAATGGCAGCGCCGGCGGCCTCATCGCGGTCACCTCGCGCGGACAGGCCACACGAGTTCACGGCACGGCCTTCGCACTCACTCGCCAGAGCGCCTTCGCCGCAACCAACCCGTTCTCCGTCCTCACCCGCTACAACAACGGCGTCATCACCTCATATCGAATCAAACCTGCGGACAGCTTCATTCAGGCAGGAGCTGCGGCGGGCTTTCCACTCTCCAAGGCTCCCTATCTCTGGCTGCAACATGCGTCGCTGTTCCTCTCGCTCGAAGGCCAGATCCGTTCCAGCCAGGTTGTTTCGACACCCGCAACGGCCAGCTTCTACGCGCTCACCGCCGAGCAGCTTGCGCTTCTCGCCAACCGCGGAGTCCCGGCCTCCGCCGCCAACAGCGCTCTCAACTTTCTCGACAGCCTCACCGGCACGCAGTCGCGCGACGCTACCCGCCTGCTCAGCTTCGTGCGCCTCGACCTCGTGCCCGCGGTGAAACAGCAACTCACCCTCGGCTACATCGGCAACCGCTTCAACTCGCCCACAGGTTCGAGCTCCGGCGCGTCCGCGGCCGTGGTGCCTCGCGGACGCGCCAGCGTGGCCGGCCGCATACTGCACGTCGATGCACTCACCGGCCGCTGGCTCTATCGCCTCTCTCCGCTCGCGGCCAACGAGCTTCGCGGCCAGTTCGCGCATGACCTCGAGTTCGAAACCCCGCACACGCCGCTCCCGCAGGAGCCCGCGATCAGCGCCGGCGGCTTCGCTCCCCAGGTCTCCATTTCGCCCAACGGCTTCAGCTACGGCACACCCTCCAGCATTGGACGCATCGCCTACCCTGACGAACACCGCCTGCAACTCGCCGATACCTTCACCCTCGCACGCGGCCGCCATCTCTTTACGTCTGGCGCCGACTGGAGCCGCATCACCGACCGCATCGCCGCCGCAACCAACCAGGAGGGCACCTTCCTCTACGACAGCGGCACCACCAACGGCCGCGACGGCGGCCTCGTCGACTGGATTACCGACTACACCTTCAACGTCCATGCCTACCCCAACGGCGCCTGCCCCAGCATCAACGCCACCATTCACCTCTTCTGCTTCCGCAGCTACACGCAGGGCTTCAGCGCGGCCTCCACTCAGTTCGCAACCCACGAGCTCGCATTCTTCGCGGAAGATGCTCTCCGCCTGCCGCATTCGCTCTCGCTCACGCTCGGCCTTCGTTACGACTACACGCTCCTCCCGCCGCCGCAAAACCCCAACCCCGCACTCGACCAGGTGCTCAGCTCCATCGGCTCACCCATCGCCGGCGCAACGTCGGTCATTCCCGAAGACCGCAACAACATCGGCCCGCGCGTCTCGCTGGCATGGTCCCCTGCCCGCGGACGCATCCTCAGCGCGCGTCTCGGCTACGGTGTCTTCTACGGCCGCATCGCCGGCGCCTCTGTCAACGCCGCTCTGACGGACACCGCACTCGCCTCCACCACGCGCCGCATCCGCATCACACCCTCCACCATCACCGGGTGTCCGCAGGTCGCCAACCAGGGCTTCGGTTATCCCTGCGCTTACACGACGATGCCGCCTTCTGCGGTCGCCCAGACCACCTCCGCACTCGTCTTCTCGAACCGCTTCCGCCTTCCCACCGTGCAGCGCGCAACGTTCTCTCTCGAGCACTCCACCCGCGCCCTCGAACTCCGCGCCGGGTACGCGATGGCCATCGCCACTCAGCTCCCGCAGAGCGTCGATCTCAACATCGCGCCCTCGATGGCCGCTGCCAGCTTCGTCCTGCAGGGCGGTGACGGCATGCGTGGTCTCTCCTCAGGCCAAAGCTTCGCCGTCCCGCTTTACACCACACGCCGCACATCCGCCTTCGGTCCCATCGGCGCGCTCGTCTCGAACGCCAACGCCACCTACCACTCGTTCAACGCCGAGGCGCGTCTCCACACCCGCGCCCTCGAGCTTCGCGGCAGCTACACCTTCGCCCGCGCCATCGACTACGGCCCGCAGCTCTCCGCCACACCACGCGCCAACGGCCAGTTCGACCCCTTCACCAACGCCTACGACAAGTCGCTCTCCAGCCTCGATGTCCGCCACCGCTTCGCCGGCGATCTCCTCCTTCGTTCCTCGCTGCACTCCCGCTCCGAGCTCCTGCGCCGCTCGCTGTCCGGCTGGCAGCTCGCCACCATCGCGACCGCCGGCAGCGGCGCGCCCTACAGCTATGCCATCTTCGGAGGTACCGCGCTCTCCGGCGGCCGCGACACCATCAACGGTGCTGGCGGCGCCACCTACCTGCCCACCCTGGGACGTAATACCCTCCGCCTGCCCATGCGCAGCCGCGTCGACCTCCGCGCCGGCCGCGGCTTCGAGCTCCACGAGCACGTCCGCCTCAACGCCTTCGCCGAAGCCTTCAATATGCTCAACACGCAGAGCCTTTCACGCGTCGAAACCCGCGCCTTCCTCGTCGGCGCCCCAGCCACCGCGGGCGCGCCCACGCCGCTCGTCTTTCAGGACGCCGCAACGGTTGCCTCCGAGGGCATCACCACCGCTCCCTTTGGCACCCCAACGTCCTCCACTGCAGGCCTCAGCCGCGAGCGCCGGATCCAGTTCGGCTTGCGGCTCGAGTTCTGATAACGTCATGTGACCGCCCGGCTCCCACCCGCATCCAACCGATAGGATCAATTCTGGGGGAGATGCAAGGGCCATGAACCTGCTCGTCGCAGTGCAGAACCATGGGTATGCGGCGACGGCGGTCATCCTTCTGCTCTCCGCCTGCGGACTCCCCCTGCCCATCTCCATTGTTCTGCTCACGGCCGGAGCCGCTGCGCATTCCGGCGCCCTCAACCTCGGATGGGTGATCCTCTGTGCCACCGGTGCCGCCCTTGCCGGCGATACCATCCTCTACTTTGGCGGCAGGTTCACCGGATGGTGGCTGCTTGCCGGGCTCTGCCGTCTCAGTCTCAACCCGGAGACCTGCATCTTCGACTCGGCGAGGTCCTTCTACCGCCGCGGCCAGCGCACGCTCCTCTTCGCCAAGTTCATCCCCGGTCTCGGCACCGTCGCTGCTCCTCTGGCCGGCAGCCTCAACATGCCAGTCACGCGCTTTCTCAAGCTCGACGCCTGCGGCGTCCTCTTTTACGCCGCCACCTGGACCACCGCCGGCTTCCTCTTCGCGCCATTCCTTCGCATCATCATCGGTTGGGTCATGCGCGCCGGCCATCTCACGGCGGAGACCATCTTCGCTGTCATCCTGCTTTACGTGCTCTGGCTGCTCGGCCATTCCCTGCATGACAACCGTTTCAGCAGCATCGAGCGTGTCGCCGCCGAAGAGCTCCACGAGCGCATGAAGGCCGCATCCCACGACAAACTCCTCGTCATCGCCGACGTCCGCTCCCATGGCTACTACGATCCCGCTGCCCAGCGCATCAAGAACTCCATCCGCGTCGAGCCCAACCGGCTGCGTGAGGAGCTTGAGGCCCTGCGAGAGTTCATGGCGCCCGAGTGCGAAATCTATCTCTACTGCTCCTGCGCCCGCGACGCCACCAGCGTTCGCGTCGCCCGCGAGCTCGAAAAAGAGAACTGTGCCACCAAGGTCATCGCAGGCGGCCTCAAAGCCTGGATCAAGGCCGGTGGCCCACTCGAGCCTGTCCCCGCCACGGACGTCGAGCATCTGCCAAAATTCAACTAGCCAATTGTATCGGCATCAATATCTCGCGCTTCATTTGTAACCACGCCGCGGAGTGTTTCGTCTTCTTGATGCAATACGAAATCGACTGCCTGTTTGGGGTCTGCCATGGAAATCTCCTATACTTCGGATATGCACCCCGCCACTCTCATCTCTGCGCTATTGCTGGTAGCTCTAGTACTGATCGGCGCGCCGTTCTTGTGGAAGCGACGCAACGATCCAGGGCTCGGGGTCTGCCCTCAGTGCGGGAAAGGTCTCGGAACCAACTGCGAGCAATGCGAACATTGCCGCAAGGAGCGCAACTGGCTTCAGGGTACGGGGATGTGAAGCGTCACTTAAGCAATGAAGCTGTAGTGCTGCTAGTGGCGGGGGCTTTGATTCTGGTGCTGTATCTTCTCCATCACTGCTAGTTCCTCGGCTGCCCAACAGGCGGAGGGTTCATCAACGCGTTTGCCAGCCATGCGAACCACGGAGCTTCACCGGTTGGGATGGAGTTCTGATTCCCAATCAGGAAATTGACGTGCATCCGTCCGCCAATCCCAGATATGCGCCGTTGTAGGCTGCATTGGAATCCAGGCCGCCTTCAAACGTGACTACATCATTAGGTCAGGCAAAAAGCCTTACGCGACCTGCCGGGCCATCGCACGTATCGCCGCCAGCAGCTGTGCATAGGGCAGCCCGTCCGCATAAGTCTTCAGCATCAACTGCTGCAGCAGCCGCTTCCGCACCACGCGGAACCCGCGCCCCGGCTCGCGATAGAAGCTCCTCGCGGCGTCGTGGGAAAATGCGAGCATTGCCTGCAGCTCGCTCAGCCTCCTGGCATACTCTCCGCTGAGTTTCGCTGCGTCGGTCTCCGCGCCCGCCAGCACCGCCCCGGCCGCAGCCTGTCCGCTCACAATCGCCGAGTGGATTCCCTCGCCCGTCAGCGGATCCACCAGCCCCGCCGCATCGCCGGCCAGCAGCACGCGACCGCGTGGCGCATACCGGTGCCCACCCAGCCCAAGGTGCTGTCCCGAAACATGCGCCCGCACCTCATTCAGCTCCACGCCCAGCTTCTCTCGCGTATAGCTCTCCAGCAGGTTGCGTGTCACACTCTCGCATACCACCTCGTCGCAGCCCGCGGCCGCTCCATTCCCCGGCACAAATCCGCCCACACCTACATTGATGTGGTCGCCCTTCGGGAACATCCACCCATACCCGCCCGCAATCGGCGCAAAATCAAACACCAGGTCGCGCGGCCCATCGCCTGCAGGCAGCATTGTCGGCAGAACTCCAAAGGGAACCATCGCCTCCAGCGCGAACCCGCGCGCATACCACGCAGGCTCGGCGGCCAGCTCCGCCATACGGCTCTCAATCGACGTTCCCTCGCGTAAACT
This sequence comes from Acidobacteriaceae bacterium, assembly GCA_035605855.1. Classification (GTDB taxonomy): domain Bacteria; phylum Acidobacteriota; class Terriglobia; order Terriglobales; family Acidobacteriaceae; genus Granulicella. The sequence continues at coordinate 42,956 of DATNGO010000087.1, forward strand.
TTCGCGCATCCCATCACGCTGCGCATCAAGCCCCGCCGACAGCCGCCGCATCTGCCCGTTCGATCCATCGGCCCCGACCAGCACCGGAGCCCGCAGCGTCTCAATCACTCCATCAACAGCGACTTCGATCTCCACCCATGCCGCCGACTCGCGCACTGCAACAACACTTTCAATCTTTTTCAGCTGCGCGCCTGCAGCCATCGTCTGCTCCAGGCAGAAGGCGTCAAACTTCTCCCGCACGGCCATTGCGCAGATCACCTTGCGCGTCCGCAGCCGCACCTCGCAGCTCTTGTCCGCGACCCGCACACCCTGGTGAAAGCGCGGCCCCGCCTCCTGCAGCACCACCTCGCGGCACTCCCGCTCCAACACCGGCTCAACGGAATACCGCAACGCCCGCAGGGTCTTCCGGGTCAGCCCGCAGGCGCATGCCTTATGCCGGGGAAACGTCCGCCGCTCGAGCATCAGCACACGCTTGCCCGCGCGCGCCAGGTCGTACGCCGCAGCGCATCCCGCCGGTCCCGCACCGGCAATCAGAGCGTCATAGTCAGACGACATATTCTCCAGTGTAGTAGCGCCCTCGGCAACCAACTTCTTGCGAAGCGTTGCCCTTTAGTCCGAAGGCGGCGAGCCACCAGGGTTCATCCGCAGTGTAGCTTTGACCGCATCCTCCGCCTGCCACGCATACAGCAGAGTGAGCCTGCACCCCGTCGCTGCACCACACTCCAGATGCCCGCGGCGCAGAACCCGCTCTGGCCCGGAATCCGGACGTTGTGCCGGATAGGCTGCCGCTGCAACCGCCTTCGCGTTGGCTTTCAGCGTGTCATCGCCGCCCGCAAACTGCACCTGCGGAGCTTCCGATCCCGTGAACAGCAGCAGAAAATCGGCGGTTCCTTCAGCCTTTTTTGCCCCGCTGATTTCGACGACGATGGGATCAGGAGCAGGCTGAAGATTCTCCTCGCCAAGCCTCTGCGCTCGCCGTTTCACCTGGTCCGTCTCGCGGTCATCCATCTTGCCGCTCAGCGCCACACTCAACGTGCGCAGTGCGGCTGTCTTGTCGTGCGCGTGCTCCTGAAGTACGGCGATGTGATCGAGGTACAAGCCCTCTCCTCCCAGCGACCATGCGTCCTGAAAATAGCGCTTCGCTGTCTCCTGATCACCCATCGCCCCATACACCGATCCCAGCGAATCCCAGTACTCCGCAAGGTCGTACATCTCGTGGAAGCTTCCCTGCACATCGGCATCGAGCGAGAGCTTCGCGGCCGCATCTTCCATGCGCTGTACGGACTCCTCGCCCAGCCGCTTCGCATCGTCCAGATGAGTATTGCGAATAGCCAGCGTGTGCGCGACGTGGTTCGCCTCGTCCTCATGTGTCGCAGCGTACTTTACCAGGACATCTGCCGCTGCCTCCCGCGTCTCGGGTGCCTTGATATCGTTCATCGCCTTTGTGAACGCAAGTCTCGCCGCGAAGTCGTCGACATGGATGTCGTGAGAGGCAAAGTTGATGCCGGGCGGCACGTGAAAGAGCGCCACCGGTCCCGCATTCGGCTCAATCTTCCCCGTGTTCATCGTGCGCGTGCCTGTTAGCGGGTTGATGTCGAGCTCGCGCAGCGGAATGTGCAACTCATCCGATATCCAGACCTCGTGCACCACTCGCAGTGGCTCTGCATTTCCGATTAAATTCGCCGGCAGCGTCATCGTCGTCCGCGTTCCAGCGGACTTGAGACCCGCAATCTGCTGTTCCCCAAGATCCTCCGTCGTGACCGTCGCGCCCTTCGGCGGATGTGTCATAAAGGTCGATTGACTGGAAAGCATATGAACGTCAAGATGTCGCATCGTCGGCATCTTGCGAGTGACGCCGCTGGTTGCTCCCGTCTGCCACTGGTAAACCATGCCCGCAACAGGATCCGCGAACAGAAACTGCTGGCGCGGCGTGGCCAGTGTATCCGTCAGCACCGGAGTGGCCCGCAGATACATCTGTCCCTGCGCGTTGCGCGTCACCATCTCGCGGACCTCGTGCTGCATCACGCTGCCGTTCTGCAGCCTCGTCTCAAGGCGTGTCACGCGTGTCACCGTGAACGGTGCATCGGTGGCCATGTAGTTCGGCCCGTCTGCCTTGAAGCTGTAAGAGAATTGCGCCGCGCACGAAAGCGTGGCCGCGAGAAAGGCCGCAGAAAACACCCAGACGCCTCTTGAGTTCATGCGCACAGCCTAGCCGCACTCTCTCGCGATGTAAATATAACCCTTTAGCCGATACCCATCGCTTTCGCCAGCAGCGTATAGCTCCGCTTGCGCGCTTCGTGCGAGTGCGTGATCGTGTTCACAATCAGCTCGCCGATCTCCAGCTCGCGCGCGATCGCCGTCAGCTCTTCGGCCACGCGCTCAGGCGTCCCCACGACATACCGCGGAAACTCCGCCTCCGGCTGATCCATCGACCCCACCGTATACGGCAGCAGCGGATTCGGCGCCGCCGGTTCAGCCGCCAGCTCCCGCAGCGCATCCTCGGGAGTCGCCACCGGCCTGCGATCATCCATGCGGATCCTCCGCTGCAGCAGCCGTACCGACGCATGCAGGTGCTCCGCCTCCGACTTCGTCGGCGCACAGATCGCCCCAATCGCAATCGTCGCCTCCGGCTCGCTGCGATCCGGTCCCGGCACAAAGTTCCTGCGATAGTATTCGATCGCCTGCCGCGTTCCCTGCGCCGAGAAGAAGTGTGCAAATGCATAGGGCAGACCCTCCTTCGCCGCCGTTACGCTCGACCACATGCTCGAGCCCAGCAGCCACACATCCGGCGCGCCCTCAGCATCGGGGGCAACCCTTAGCCGCGCAAACGGATGATCAGGCGGAAACCGCTCGCGATGAAGAAACGCCCGCAGTTCAGCTAGCTGTTGCGGAAAATCATCGAGGGCTGGTCCCTGCCTTGTGCGCCGCAGCGCATGCATCTCCAACTGCCCACCGCCCGGCGCTCGCCCAATCCCTAAGTCGATCCGCCCCGGAAACATCGCATACAGCGTGCGAAAGACCTCCGCCACCTTGTACGGCGAGTAGTGCGGCAGCATCACGCCGCCTGACCCCACACGAATCCTCTCCGTCGCCGCCGCCGCGCGCGCCACCAGGATCTCCGGCGCCGTACACGCCAGCAGGTCCATCGCATGGTGTTCCGAGTACCACAGCCGCGTGTACCCCAGCGCGTCAACATGCTTCGCCAAATCCAGTGAGTTCGCCAGCGCCTTCGCCGGTGTGGCGCCCGCAGGCACTGGCGACTGGTCCAGCACCGACAGACGAATCGCTCCATTCATGCCGATTGGATGTCGCAACTCCGCCGCAGGCTCCAGCCACCGAGGCTCTGCGAAACAGCCTCACATCCGCTATCCTCGCCTCAATGACCTCCGCAACACCTGCCTCACCGGCCCCGCTGCTCGCCGTCCGCGATCTTCACATCGCATTCTCCGGGCACGAGGCGGTGCAGGGCATCTCCTTCGACATCGCGCCCGGCGAGACCGTAGGCCTTGTCGGCGAATCCGGCTCCGGAAAGTCTGCAACGTCTCTTGCTCTGCTCCGGCTTCTTCCGCCAACCGCCACCATCACTGGCAGCCTTCAACTCACCTGCGAGCCCAACAACACGGAACAGCTCCTCACCCTCACTGAAAATCAAATGCGGGCACACCGCGGCCGTTCCATCGCGATGATCTTTCAGGAGCCCATGACCGCGCTCAATCCGGTCATGCGCGTCGGCCGTCAGGTCGCCGAGGCTGTCCTCGCGCACACGCCGCACATCGCGCGCGCCGAGCTCAACGCGCGCGTCCTTGCTGTACTGCACGAGGTCGCGCTGCCTGACCCCCAACGCCGCCTCAACGACTACCCGCATCAGTTCTCCGGCGGCCAGCGCCAGCGCCTCATGATCGCCATGGCGCTCATCAATCGCCCGCGCCTGCTCATTGCAGACGAGCCCACCACCGCACTCGACGTCACCGTGCAGGCCCAGATCATCGCTCTGCTCAAACGCCTTCGCCGCGAACACGGCCTCTCCATGCTCTTCATCTCCCACGACCTCGCGGTCGTCGGCCAGATTGCCGACCGCCTCCTCGTCATGCGCCACGGCCGCATCGTGGAGCACGGTCCCACGCGTCAGGTCCTCACCGCGCCGCAGCACGTCTACACGCGCCAGCTCCTCGCCTCCGTTCCCTCCATGCGCACCCCCCGCGACACACCACTCGCCACCGTAGGGATTAGGGGTTAGGGATTAGGGATTAGCGCGAGGACCCGCCGGCAGGCCAGCAGCCAGCTGATCCCTGATCCCTGATCCCTAATCCCTGTTCCCTGTTCCCTGTTCCCTAATCCCTAATCCCTGATCCCTGCCCTGTTCCCTGATCCCTAATCCCTGTAGACTGACCCTTCGCCCATGCGTGCTCTTGTCGTCTCCGATGTTCACGGAAATCTTCAGGCCCTGCAGGCTGTTCTTGCTGCCGCCGGCTCCTTCGACGAACTCTGGAATCTCGGCGACATCGTCGGTTACGGCGCCAATCCCAACCAGGTCATCGACATCATCCGCCCCCTCGCACGCATCAACGTGCGCGGCAATCACGACCGCGTCTGCTGCGGCCTCACCAGCGCGCAAGGCTTCAATCCAGTCGCTGCCGCAGCCGCCGCGTGGACCCACCGTCACCTCACCCAGGAAAACCTGGCATGGCTGCGCGCCGTTCCCCAGGGCCCTGTCCCGGCCTCGGAGCGCGCCCTCTGCGCCCACGGCTCGCCGCTCCATGAAGACCACTACATCATTTCCATGCGCGACGCCTGGTCGCCGCTGCAGCGCATGTCCACCGAGATCACGTTCTTCGGCCACACCCACATTCAGGGCGCCTTCTCGCTGCAGGCGCCGGAGTGGCAGGAAATCCGCCCGCTTTACAACTCGCAGAACGAGCCGGAACAGTTCTCGATGGACGTGCCCGCGGGCTCGCGCCACCTCATCAACCCAGGCTCCGTGGGCCAGCCGCGCGATGGCGACTGGCGCGCAGCCTTCGCCGTCTACGACACCGCCGTCGAGCGCGTCACCTTTCATCGCGTTCCCTACGACGTAGCCGCCGCGCAGCAAGCGATTCGCGATGCGCACCTTCCCGAGCGCCTCGCTTCCCGTCTCAGTACAGGACGATAGGTTTCAGGTGCTAGGTGCTAGGTTCTAGGTGCTAGGTGCTAGGTTCCAGGTGCTAGGTTTCCAGCGCACGACTCAGTACAGGACGATAGGTTCCAGGTTCTAGGTGCTAGGTTCTAGGTTCTAGGTTTCAGGTGCTAGGTTTCCAGCGCACGACTCAGTACAGGACGATAGGTTCTAGGTGTTAGGTTCTAGCGCACGGCTCAGTACAGGACGATAGGTGCTAGGTGCTAGGTTCCAGCGCACGACCTCTCGAAGGCCTGGGTTAGCAGTTAACTGTTCCACCCAGCAACTCAAAACCCACTCACCACCGGCAACCTAGAACCTAGAACCTAGAACCTCAAACCTGGAACCGGCAACCTGGAACCTAAAACCTAGAACCTAGAACCTAGAACTTAGAACCTAGAACCTAGAACCTACAACTTACAACTTCAAAAGAAATGACCAATCGTAAACACAAACTTCCGATCCCCATTGAAGCCGATCGCCGGCGCGAATGTAATCACGCCGAGCGGCGTCTCCGCGACAATGCCGAAGTAAATGTCCTCACGAGTAACTGTGGGAGTGTCCGGCGCGCGCATCTGTCCGACCTCCACTGTTCCTCCCAGGTAGATGTTGCCGCTCAGCGGCGGCGGCGCCGCATAAATTCTGCGCAGGAATCCCGGCGTCGCCAACCAGTAATCCGTGCCGCGCAACTGGTCGATCGACAGCGAAGCCAGCCGTAACGGTCCGCCCAGGGTGTACCGGAACGGCTGCGCGACATTGCGGTCGAGCATCGTTGCGCCCTCAACCTTCCCGCGAAAAACATTCTTGCTCTTCCAGGTGTGTGCGCCCTCGACCTCCACCAGGAACTGCGGCGCAGACGGACTCTTGGCCGTGCCGTAAAGATATCCGAGGCTGGTGGTCGCCTTCACTCCATAGCCGGGTACCAGCGCCCGGTCCCGCGAGTCATACACATATTGAAGTCTCACGGTTTGCGCGTTGCCGCCATAGTTCGGCAGGCCGTCGGAGCCCGTCTTCACCGTCCACCGCACGCTTTCGAACTGCCATCCCAGACGCAGATCCTGGGTCTTGGAGTCGGTCCATCCCAGGTCGCCTGCGAATCCCGCGAACTGCGACTGCCGCTCTGCGACCCTCGTGTTCGAATCCGGCGAAGCGTACACGAAGTAGGGCTCGCGTATCAGGTTTGCTCTCGGCGCGACGAAGTATCCCTTCTGCGAAAAACGATAGACGTACTCGCCCTCCAGGTTCGTCAGGAATCCCAGGTCCACCTTCCCTCTCAGCTCCGATCCATAACCACCCAGATCCTGGTACAGGAAGATGCTGTCGATCGTTCCCCGCGTTACACCCCCCGTCTGCGCCTGCAGGTTGAACCCGACGTCCAGGAAAGGAGGTCCGTTCTTCTTGTCCTCTACATCCACCAGCAGAATGGGCCGGTTCGATCCCGCGGAGTCATATCCCACGGTGTAGTCCGCGTTGTAGCGTCCGTCCGCGCGAATGTCCGCCAGCAGCGACTGCACTTTCCTGGTATCCACCGGCTTGTTCAGCAGCGGATCGAACTTGCGATGTACAGCCTCTGCGACTACAGGTGTCGGCGCCTTTACCTTGACCTCCAGCACGTTTCCCACCGCCGGCCGCTCTTTGGCATGCCGCTTCGCCATGTACGCTTCCCACTGGTCATCGGGGAGCGCATACTTCATCAGCTCCGCCTTATGCGCCTCCGCCGCCGCGTATCCGCGTTCCGCCAGCTCCGTCGTCTTCGAGTAGTCCGTTGCAGTGAAGCCTTTGATGTCAGGCATAATCACCACGTCTGCCAGCTCGCGCTCGCGTTCCTCGTTCACCTCGATCCCTACCGCAAACGCCCGGCCCAGCACGCCAAAGATCGAATCCAGATCTCCCGTACTTACCGGGCTCAGCGGCAGACTGAAGGCGATGACCACATCCGCCTTCATCGCCTTTACATCCGCGGTCGGCAGATTGTTCAGGATGGCGCCGTCCACATACTCGTGCCCACCCATCTCGAACGGCTGAAAGACTCCCGGCAGCGACGCCGACGCGCGTACCGCATCCTGCAGCGAACCCCGCGCAAAGACCACACTCCTGGGCTCGGTCAGGTCGGTCGACCGGCAGCGGAAGGGAATCGGAAGATTGTTGAACTCGATCTGATCGTTGTAGCGAATGAACTCCTTATCCAGTAGTTCATTCAATCCCGTATCGGTCAGCAGCGCGTTGCGCAGCGAAATTCCCTTCTTCAGCCCGACGCCCACTCCGTTGGGAAGCTCTCGCGCATCCTCCCGCCGCCGGAAACTCTTTGTCGAATAAGCCGATCCGATGCGGAAGATCCGGCTCACCTCCGCCGGATTGAGCAGCTGCTTCATCCGCTCCGGCGTCACCCCCGTTGAGTACAGTGCCGCGAGGATCGAGCCCATGCTCGTCCCTGCGATTACATCCACCGGAATGTGGTGCTCATCCAGCCACTGAAGGGCCCCGATCTCGGTAAGCGCCAGCGCCGCTCCACCGCCCAGGGCGAGTCCGATCACGGGCCGGTTCGTCGGCAGACCCGTCGGCGGTGTAGCCGGATCCAGCGGCCCCAGCTTTAACCTGCTCGTGCTCGCCGCGTCTTCGGCCGCGCCCGCCGCCTTGGAAGCTGAGCTCTGATCCTGTCCGCTCTTCTGATCAGGGGTCTTCGCCGGCGTGTTCTTCTGCCCCAGCCCGGCCTGCGCGTCAGAGCTCTGCCTGTCCTTGCCCCCAAGCTGCTCCAGCGTCTGCTGCCCCATCACCACTGGCTGCGCCGCGGCCGGTGCCTGCGCCAAAATCCACTGTGGTCCCACAACCATTTCCACAGCGCAAATTGCACACAAAACCGCCTCAAAACCCCTCGGACGCCGCTTAAAGTGCATCATCACTGGTCCTCGCTTCTTAAACGCAAACAGATTCCCGGTGAGCAAAGCCGTTGATTCTGTTGGCGTTTCAGTGCGGTTAGACGCAAAAGCGCCAGCGCCCGGATGGTTCAAGCTCAACTCATCGAACCGAATTAAATCTGCGCGGTCAGCGCAGACATCGTCGGTTTACGGATGATATTGCTGAAAAAGCGTGGGAAACTGCCGCTCCAGCTCTGCAATCTTGGGGATATCGCAGACCTGGACGTAAGGATTATGCGGGTTCTTGATCGCATAATCCTGGTGGTACTCCTCGCCGGCGAAGAAGTGCTCCAGTGGCACAATCTGCGTCACGATGGGACCCGGAAAGATGTGCGCCTGATCCAGCTGTTTCACATAGGCCTCGGCGACTTCACGCTGCTCATCGTCGGTATAAAATATCGCCGAACGATATTGTGTGCCGATGTCGTTTCCCTGCCGGTTCCTCTGGGTCGGGTCATGCACCACCGAAAAAAAGATCCTCAAAAGCGTTCCAAAACTCACCTTTTCCGGGTCAAAAACGATCTCTAACGCCTCCGCGTGTCCCGTGGTGCCGCTGCAAACCGTTCGGTAGTCGGCGGTGTACCTTGTTCCGCCGCTGTAGCCAACCGTTGTCTTTTCAACACCTTTCACCCGTTGAAAGACCGACTGCACACCCCAGAAACATCCTCCGGCGAAGACCGCCGACTCCCGCTGATCCGCATCCCACCCACTCTCCGGCATAACTACATCATGTAAAGGAGCCGGAATGGGCTCCTTGTGCGCTCCCGCAGTGGCCATATGCACCTCCTTCAATGGAGTCTTGCTGGTGCCAGTCATCTGGTGCCAGTCAGTTAGATAGGCTTGCCCGGGTCTCCGATGCAGTGACCAGACTGTTCCACGTGGAACCATGGAAGTTAACCCCGGCCTCAACCGTCACTTCAGTTGTTACTGAAGGGTTAACCTTCGGGTGAACCATAGGAGTTAACAGGGCCTCAAGCTCTACTTTAGCTGTTACTCCCCGGGTAATAGCTGCTCGCGAAACTGACAAGTTATCCCGGAGGCCAATGCATCGCCCGCCCACCCAGCAGGTGGAGGTGAAGGTGATCGACGGTCTGGCCACCGTCCGGTCCGGTATTGACCACCAGGCGGTATCCGCGGTCGAGCTTCCTGGTCCGGGCCACCTCGCCGACCGCCCAGAGCAGATGTCCGAGCAGGTCGGTATCGCCGGCGGCCGCCTCGGCGTGCGAGGTGATGTGCTGCTTCGGAATCACCAGAACATGCGTGGGCGCCTGCGGGTTGATGTCCGGAAAGGCCAGCACACGCTCATCCTCGTAAAGCCGTTCGACCGGAATCGCGCCTGAGGCAATCTTGCAGAAGAGGCAGTCCATGGTTAGACAGTAGAGGGTAGACAGTAGACAGTAAAGGGAGGGTAGGGGGTAGAGGGTAGGGGGTAGAGGGTAGGGGGTAGAGGGTAGACAGTAGAGGGTAGACAGTAGACAGTAAAGGGCGCGAACTCGGCTCTCTACTGTCTCGTTCTCTACTGTCTACTGTCTGCCTTGCTCTACTGTTTACTGTCTGCCTTGAAATACTTCGGCTGCATCCCAGGCACCCACGGATCATAGGCCCTCGCGAAGGCAGCGCGACGCCCTGTCGCCGGATGGTCGTACATCCAGAACTCGACGAACCGGCTCGGATGCGGGTCTTCGAGCGAGGTCTCTGCAAGCACATCGAAAGCGCCCTTTGCCGCCGCCTGTGGGTCCGCGACGATCCCGTGAATTGCTTCCTGCCCGTAGACATCGGCTGCATGCTCGGTCGAACGGCTCAGCCCGCTGGCGACCGGCTCGACAAAGAGGCTGAAGATGCTGAATGCCAGAAGCAGCACAGCCAGCGCGCCCCAGTCCTCCTGCGAGGGAATCCGCCAGCGGCCGCCGAAGCGGGCAAGCACCCACTGAACAAAGCGGAAGCCCAGGTAAAGCAGAATAAAGCTGCCCACAAAGCTGATCACAAGTCCACGGGCGATGTGCTTGAGCACGTAATGCCCGCTCTCGTGACCGAAGATGAAGAGGATTTCGTCCGGGCTCGCCTTGGCGATCGAGGTGTCCCACACCACGACGCGTTTGGAGTGACCGAATCCCTCGACATCCGCATTCAACGTTGTGGTCTTTGCTGAAGCCTTCATGAGGAACATTCGTTCGGGCGGAATGTTCATGTGGCCCTTCTGCGCCACCTGTTCGAGCTTCGCCACCAGGTCCGGATGCGTCTTCATCAGAGGCTCGTAGTGGTTGAAGATCGGCTCGATATAGGGCATCGCAAAGATGCCGAAGATGGTGATGGGAATCGTGAACACCCAGAACAGCAGCCACCAGCGGCGGGGGAGTTTGCGGATCACCCAGAACAGCAGCATCAGCAAGAGACCGCCAACGATCCACTCCAGCAGAAACTCCTTGCCGAGGTCGCCGAACCAGCTGGGCCAGCTCTGCACGGAAAGACCGTACTTCAGCGAGAGATGGTGCGAGTACAGCTCCAGCGGAAGCTCCAGCAGCGCGCCGACAAGCAGGAACAGCAGTAGAAACACATACCCCTGCAGCCAGCGATTGCGTCCCGCAGCGACCGCACGATCGCGCATCCACGCGATCACACCCAGCCAAAGCAGCAGCAGCAGCTGCACGATGCCCCAGATCTCATCGGCGAAGTGCATCGTGACGTGCACGCTGGCGAGATGCTGCGCCTTGGCCAGTTTGTCCGGAGAGAGCGAGTAATCCGGCAGGTTGCCGTGCACAGGCGCGGCGGCGATCTCCTGCGCGGCGTAAACGCTCGCTGCGCGCTCGGCGGCTGTCTGGCGAGAGCAACCTGCAACCAGCAGCGGACACATGAGGCAAATCACCGTCAACCAACGTCTCAGCAGCATGCAACTCCTTGAACGGCAATCGGATGTGTCCGCTCGATTCGTGCTCCGAGTCTGCCGTACCAGCGGGTCGCGCGCAAGCCGCTTGTGCTCCAGCCTGCCTGTTGACCCGTCGAGTACACTTGAACACACCTTTGCTTCAGATTGGCCGCCGTTGAACTCCCTTTCGTTGAACGTCCCCGTCTCTTCCGCAGCGGGCCGCACCGTCAAAGCTCTTCGCGGCTCAACCGCAATCCTTGCGCTTGTGTTTGCAGCTTTGCCTATGCTGGCTGCTTCGTCCGGCAAGGCGGTTAAGCTGCCCGTAAGAGATCCCTCTGCGCCGCCGGCTGATGTGGTTCTGCTGGACGCGATGCAGACCGAGATGCAACGGGCTATCCATTCGCTCGGGGTGGTGTCGTCGCCCGGTTCCGTGGCTGTGGCTGCCTCGAAAACGCCTGCCATCAAGCCCTATTTTGTCAGCTACTCGGTCGCGGACAATCAAAACGTGACCATCACGGCGCAATTCGGCGCGCTTACGAACTCCGCCGCCACACACAGCCGCGTGGCCGATGTGCAGGTGCGGCTCGGTACACCGGCGCTGGACAACACCCATGGCGACCACCGCACCAGCGCGCTCACGACGATTCCGCTGCCGCTCGGTGACAATCGTGCGGCCATCGAGCGCTCTCTCTGGTTTGCGACCAATCGCGGTTACGGCAAGGCGCTCGACGCGCTGGAGAAGGTGAAGACGGAGCAGCAGGTGCGCGCGAAGGAAGAAGACACCTCCGCCGACTTCTCGGCGCAGAAGCCGATCGACGATGTGCTCGCCTCGTCCGCTCCGCTGGAGGTCGATCGCACCGCATGGGCAGAGCGTCTGCGCGCCATCAGCGCCGTCTTCCGCAACCACGAGAACATTCTCTACGACATGGTGATTCTGCAGGTCGCGCACGAGACGGATTACTTCGTCTCGAGCGAGGGCTCGAAAATCGCCGCACCGGCACAGGTCGCTCGTCTCATCGTCCTGGCACGCACGCGTGCAGCGGATGGCATGGACCTGTTCCGTGCCGAGACCTTTGAATCGGATGCCGACGGCAAGCTGCCCGATCAGGCGACAGTCCTGGCCAAAACCGAGGCGTTGGCGAAGAATCTCGACGACCTTCGCACTGCGCCTATTACGGAGCCCTACAACGGGCCGGCGATCCTCTCCGGCCGCGCCGCCGCGGTGTTCTTCCATGAGGTTCTCGGTCACCGCCTGGAGGGCCAGCGCCAGCGCGGCGACGAAGAAGGGCAGACGTTCACGAAGATGCTCGGCAAGCCCATCCTGCCCAGCTTTCTCTCGGTGGTCGACGATCCAACCATGGCGTCGCTCAACGGCTCCGCGCTCAGCGGGCATTACCTGTTCGACGACGAAGGCCAGCCGGCGGAGCGTGTGGACCTGGTCGACAACGGCGTCCTGAAGGACTTTCTCATGTCGCGCGAGCCAATTGCGAGCTTTGCGGAATCGAACGGCCACGGCCGCGCGCAGACGGGCAGAATGCCGACCGGCCGGCAGGGCAACCTCATCGTGACGTCGACCAAGGCCGTGCCCGACTCCGAGCTGCGCGAGATGCTGAAGGCCGAGGCGAAGAAGCAGGGCAAGGCGTACGGGCTGTTCTTTGAGGACATCAGCTCGGGCTTTGCAGTCACGACGCGCCGCTCGCCGCAGGCGTTCCAGGTGATTCCGCTGGTCGTGTATCGCGTGTACGTCGACGGGCGGCCGGACGAGCTGGTGCGCGGCGTTTCGATTGTCGGCACGCCGCTCGCCGCGCTGAGCCGCATCATGGCGACGGGGGACAAGCAGGACATCTTCAACGGCGAGTGCGGCGCAGAGTCGGGGACGATTCCTGTGAGTGCGGTTTCTCCGGCGATGCTGGTCAGCGAGATTGAGACGCAGCGCCAGGCGCAGGGCACGGCGCGGCCGCCGATCGTTCCGCCGCCGCCGATCGACGATAAACCCGCGGCCATGCAGAAAGGCGGCAACTGATGCGCGCCACTCTGCTGCTTCTCGCTGCCGTCCTTGCCGGCTCACCTCTGATCGCGCAGCATCACGCCGCATCCGCCGCGAGGCCCGCAGCTGATTCCGATCCCATGCTCCATGCCATGAAGGAGGAGCTGGCACGCGAGCAGCAGCTTCTGGTGCTTCCGGGCATGCAGCGGCCCTACTTCATTCAGTATCGGCTGGAGGATGCTCACACGTACGAAGCGGTGGCCAATTACGGTGCGCTTACGCGCGAGAGCGAGAACCATCAGCGCGTTGTGCGCGTGGAGGTTCGCGTCGGCGATTACAGCACCGATTCCAGCTCCTCACGCGGCGATGGTGCGGTTGAGCTTGCGCCCATCGATAATGATCCCAACGCGGTGCGCTTCGCGTTGTGGAGCGCGACCGACGAGGCTTACAAGAACGCTCTGCGTGCCTACGCCGCCAAGCAGGCTGCGCTGAAGCAGTATCAGACGCCGCCCACGGCCAAGGATTTTTCTCCGGCCAAACCGGTTACGCGTATCGACCCGATTATCCCGCTTGAGCTGGACCGGACCGAGTGGAAGCGCCGCGTGGTGGAAGCCAGCGGGCTCTTCACCAGCGATCCTGCGGTCAAGTCGTTTGCGGGAGACGTTCAGGTTTCGAGCGCGAACATCTCCGCGATCGTCGTCAATCGCTACGTTGTGAACACCGACGGCACGATGTTGCGGTATGGCTACTCGGGCTACCAGGACATGGTCAGCGTCGGCGGCCAGGCGCCCGACGGCATGCAGCTCGGCCGTGACAACGGCACAACGGCCACCACGGCTGCGGGGCTTGAGAGCTGGCCGGCGATGCGTCAGCGCGTCATCGATAACCTGCTCAGCTACAACGAACTCCGTCACGCGCCGGTGGTTGACGCAGAGGACTACCACGGTCCGGTGCTGTTCGCCGGTGATGCCGCGGCCGACGTCATCAATCGCCTCTTCGTTCCGAGTATTGAAGCCGACCGCCCGGAGATGGGCACCACGGCGCGCACGCAGGGAGCGTACCAGTCGAGTCTGCATAGCCCGATCCTGCCGAACTACATCTCCGTGGTCGACGATCCCACGCAGCGCACGTTCGCAGGGCAATCGCTGCTCGGCGCCTACAACGTGGACGATGAGGGCGTGGTCCCCACGCCGATCACGCTGGTCAAGGAGGGCGAGCTGATCAACTACGACATCGGCCGCGAGCCCATCAAGGATTTTCCGGTATCCAACGGCCACGGCCGCGCGATTCCCGCACAGGCGGCGCACTCGCGCACCGGCGTTGTCATCGTCAGGTCGGCACAGAATCTGAACATGGAACAGATGCGCGCCAAACTCGTTTCGCTGGCCAAGGAGAAGAACAAGAGCGTCTATGAGGTCGAGACCCTGGGCGGTGAGCTGATGCCGCGCGTGCTCTACCGCATCTCGCCCGACGGCAAGCGCACGCTGGTCCGCGGCGCCGCCTTCGATGATCTGGACCAGCGCGCGCTGCGCGCCGACATCATTGCCGCCGGTGGCAAGCCCTGGGTCGCGCAGGCAATCGCGCCGATTCCTCAGACCACCATCGTCCCATCGATTCTTTTCGACGACATCACGGTCAAGCGCGCCAACCAGGAACAGCAGAAGCTTCCGTATTATCCGCCACCGGCGCTCACAGCGAATTAGGGCGTATCGACTTATTGTCTATAGAGCGATCTCCTGCGCAGTCCATGTACGATGACTCGCACAGGAGATTTGCATGCTGAAGCCGTTCGCCGCGGTCGCGGCCGCAGTGCTCACTGTTGCTCCGCTCGCTCAATATCTGTCAGCGCAGCAGGCTGTGCCCGCGCCGTCTGTTCAGCCGCTCGAGCAGATGCCGTATTCTCCTTCGCTCGACCTCACGAGCATGGACCGCTCCGTCGACCCTTGCGCCGACTTCTACAAGTTCACGTGCGGCGGCTGGATGAAGAACAATCCCATTCCCGCCGATCAGGCTTCGTGGAGCGTCTACGCGAAGCTGGCGAATGAGAATCAGCAGTTCCTGTGGGGCATTCTCGAGACTGACGCCAAGGCCACCAAGCGCACGCCCGTGCAGCAGAAGGTTGGCGACTACTTTGAAGCCTGCATGAACACCGCGGCGATCGACGCCGCCGGTCTCAAGCCCATCGAGCCCGGCTTCGCGCACATCGACTCGCTGAAGTCCCGTGAAGAGCTGGTTGCCGCGATCACGCCGCTGCATCACCTCGAGCCCGGCAGCTACCTTTTCGGCTCTTCTACAGGTCAGGATGCGGTCGATTCCTCGCTGATGATCGTGGAGCTTCGCGCCGGTGGCCTTGGACTCCCGGACCGCGACTACTACCTCAAGACCGATCCGCGCAGCGTCAAGCTTCGCGATCAATACCTCGCTTACGTGCAGCAGATGCTCGGGCTCTCGGGCGAGTCCGCGGACAAGGCGAAGTCTGACGCCGAGGCCATCCTGCGTATCGAGACGGCGCTTGCCAGGGCCTCACTCACGCGCGTCGAACGGCGTGACCCGCACAAAACCTATCACCTCATGACGGTTGCGGAGCTCGCGCAGCTCGCGCCCTCCATCGACTGGCCGCACTACTTCACCGTGCAGGGCGCCCCGGGCGTCGCCAAGCTCAATGTCTCGCAGCCGGAGTTCATGAAGGCGGTTCAGGCGGAGCTCACCAATGAGCCGCTCGACGCGCTCAAAGCCTACCTGCGCTTCCATCTCATCTCGGCCACCGCGCCGTTCCTCGCGCACAACATCGAGCAGGCCAACTTCGACTTCTACTCGAAGACGCTTCGCGGAGTCGCCGTCGAGCCACCGCGCTGGAAGACCTGCGTGCGCGCCGTCGACCGCTCGCTCGGCGAGGCGCTCGGGCAGGAGTTCGTCGCGCGCACCTTCTCGCCGCAGATGAAGGCGAAGACGCAGCTCATGACCGAGCAGATCGAGACTGCGATGGGCGATGAGATCAACGGCCTCGACTGGATGAGTCCCGAGACCAAAGCCGAGGCGCTGCGCAAGCTGCACGCCATCCGCAACAAGATCGGCTACCCCGAGCACTGGCGCGACTACTCGACACTGGAGGTAAAGCGCGACGATTACTTCGGCGATGTTCTCCATGCTTACCGCTTCGAAGACGCGCGGGAGTGGAACAAGCTCGGCAAGCCTGTCGACCTGAACGAGTGGGGCATGACGCCGCCCACCGTCAATGCCTACTTCAACCCGCAGATGAACGACATCAATTTCCCCGCGGGTGTTCTGCAACCGCCGCTCTACGATCCGAAGCTGGACGACGCGCCCAACTACGGCAACACCGGCTCAACCATCGGCCATGAGCTGACGCATGCCTTCGACGACGAAGGCCGCCAGTTTGACGCCAAGGGCAACCTGCGCGACTGGTGGACGCCCGCCGACGCCAAGGGCTTCGAGGACCGCATCAACTGCGTCCGGGATCAGTATGCGCAGTACATCATCGTCGACGACATTCACATCAACTCCAAGCTGACCAGCGGTGAAGACGTCGCCGATCTGGGCGGCACGTTACTCGCCTACATCGCGTGGCAGAGGCAGGAGCAGGGCAAGAGTCTCCAAAACATCGACGGCTTCACACCGGATCAGCGCTACTTCGTCGGCATGGCGCAGTGGGCCTGCGAGAACGAGCGCCCGGAGAACCTGCGCGTCTCCGCCATCACCAATCCGCACTCACCGGGCTTCGCGCGCGTCAACGGCGTTGTCGCCAACCTGCCCGAGTTCCAGAAGGCCTTCAGCTGCAAAGCCGATCAGCCGATGGTCCACACCCCAACCTGTAGAGTCTGGTAGTGCGCTCTGCATCAGGCCAGCCGATGGTGCATGCGCCTGCCTGTAGAGTCTGGTAGAGCACATCTCTCCTGTTGAAGACACGCGTATGGGTGCGAACGAGTGGAAACCGCGCAAGGCTCACGCACCCACGCTCGTTTTGCGCCGCCTCCTGCGCGAATCGCCCGCGGCCATCGTCCTTGGCGCAGTCAGTGGACTTGCGGCGTCGCTGCTCCGCCTGGGCTTCCGCGGCCTGGGATGGTGCTTCACGCACAACGGCATCTCTCCGGCTGTAGCCGCCGCTTCGCTCCCTGCCGTGCAGCGCTTCCTCACGCCGATCCTGGGCGCGCTGTTCGCCATCCTCGTGCTCGTCCTCCGCCGCAGGAACGCTCGCCGCCTCGGACGCGAGCCACGCCACTATGTCGAGTACGTCGAGGCTGTCCGCGGCGAACACGGTCACATCCCGCTTGTTCCGAATCTCTGGCGCACTGCCTCGGCCGCGTTTTCGGTCGCCACGGGAGCCGCTATCGGACGCGAGGGATCCATGATCCAGTTCGCGGCCGCTGTTACGTCATGGTTCCAGGAGCGTCTTCGCAACCTTCGCATCGCGCGTCTGCTCCCGCATCCTGCGCTCGCCGTTGCCTGCGGAGTCGCCGGCGGGGTCACCACTGCGTACATGGCTCCGGTTGCGGGCGTCTTCTTTGCCGCAGAGCTCGTGCTTGGCGGCTTCCGCTTCGACCAACTGACACTCCTCGCGCTCTCCTCCGCTGCAGGTTGGGCTGTCAGCATCGCGCTGCTTGGCGCCGGGCCGCTTTATCCCACGCATGTGCACCTCCGGCTCAGCTGGACGCTGCTGCTGCTTCCCGTCCTGGCGCTCGGCCTGGGAGCCTTCGGCCCGCTCTACCAGCGCATCCTTCGCAGCCTTCGCAGCGCCCGGCGGCTTCCGTTCGCGCTCGCCATCGCCGGCGCACTCGTTGGCGGGCTCTCGCTGCTGGACCCTCGCATCTGGGGCAACGGCGATGCCGGCCTCTCCGCCGCGCTCGGCCACGCCGACATCCCCGGTCTCAGCATCGCGGCATCGGCGCTTGCCGGTCTGCTGGTTCTGCGCATGCTCGCGACCACGCTTTGCGTCGGCGCCGGCACGGTCGGCGGCGTCTTCACGCCCACGCTTTTCACCGGCGGAGCCCTCGGCGCTCTGGCCGCCTATGCGCTGGTTCACCTCGCGGTGCCGGCTGATCCTGTGCTCTTCGCCATCGCCGGGATGAGCGCCCTCATCGCTGCGGCGACGCATGCCCCGCTGATGGCCGCCTTCGTGTCCGTGGAGCTCACCGGCGACTGGAGGCTGCTTCCCGTCCTTCTTGTCCTTAACACGCTGGCCTGGCTGCTTGCCCGGCGGCTCTCTTCGGACGCTTTGTACGCCATCGCCACGCAGACGCCGGTAGCTCAGGGACATCCTGCGCCGCACCGTTTCCGGCGAGTCTCCCATTGAGCCCGCTCCGATCCAGGGGATTCCGCTGGCGCTGAGGACTCCGAACACAGAAAAGCCCGGACAGGAGGTTTCCTGCCCGGGCTCCGTTTGCTTTCAGTCGAGGAGTGGGGTCCTCGTGCTGGAAGAGGCTACGACTTGATCCGGCGACGCAGCATGCCAGCAACTCCCAGCAGACCCGAACCCAGCAGCACGAAGCTGCCCGGCTCAGGAGCCGCACCAAGATTGCCCGACAGCACCGCCGGCGGTCCGTTGGTTTCGTCGTAGTAAAGCGCAAAGTTGTAGACACCGGTGGTCGCCTGCGTAAAGGAGACGGTTTCCGCGGCTGTCGGATTGCCCGCGTTGATGACCGTCGCGCCGTTGACCACAAGGACCATGCCATCATCTTTTCTGAAGCTGTATGTGGTGCCGCCCTGAAGTTCTGCCGAGCCGAAGAACTCGAACACGCTTTGATTGATGCTGTCGCCAGAGTGCGAGGCGCCGGTGTTATAAACCGCAGTGTCCCCGCCGGCCGTCAAGAAGCCATTCAGGCTTGCGTCGGTGGCGCTGGAGAAGCTGAACAGATTCAATGGATTGCTGTTGCTGACACTGCCAGTCACGGTAGGAGTTGTGCTGTAGAGTGCGGAGCCCGGAGGCGGTGTGTTCTGGAGGTTGGTTATTCCGTTTTCCCAGACGCTGAAGCCGACGGTATCGGCCTTCGCCACGGTAACGGCGCAGGCCATTGCTAAAGTGCAGCAGGCGGCCGAAATCATACGCAGATTGAATTTCATCGAATGCCCTCTCGACGTGCAAGTACTTGAAATGTTGGGTCGAAGCTGACCTACATAGAGCAAACGAACGGCCATTCGTCAAAGCCTTTGCGGAGAAGAAAATAGGTGATTTCCGGTCCGTTTCGTTGTGGACTCAACAGTCCGCGGCATCCGTGAGGAGTTCAGCGCAAATTTTTGCACGGGAAGTGAAAAGCATTCCTGCCCGGTACTTCGGTTGAGCGTGTTGGCAGGTCAGGTTTCTATCGCCATTTCTTCGCCTCGGCCGGCCTCATTCTAGGTAACCGTGGAGACACCTGGAGGAGCTGGCGGCGTGGTATACTTTGAATACGGGAGAGATTGCAAAATCCCCTGTATTCACAGGGGTTTGCGCGTGCTCCGAGCACCTCTCGTCCCGGCCCTGACTGGAGTCTTACTTCGTGCCTGAAAACGCCGCTGCTGGAACCTCCCCGTCCTCCCCGTCCACGCCTCCGCCGCCTCCGGGCGGCAGCTATACCGGCGAAAACATTACGGTGCTCGAAGGCCTCACGGCCGTCCGCCTCCGCCCTGCCATGTACATCGGCTCGACGGGCGATATGGGGCTTCATCATCTCGTCTACGAGGTGGTCGACAACTCCGTAGATGAGGCGCTGGCCGGCTACGCTACGCGCATCGACTGCACCATCCACGCCGACAACTCCATCACGGTCGTCGACGACGGCCGCGGCATCCCGGTGGACGACAAGACTCTGCCGACCGGCGAGACGATGCCGGCCGTGCAGGTGGTGCTCACCATGCTTCACGCCGGCGGCAAGTTCGACGCGAGCAACTACAAGGTCTCCGGCGGCCTCCACGGCGTCGGCGTCTCGTGCGTCAACGCGCTGAGCGAAGAGTTCGATGTCGAGATCTGGCGCGACGATTTCGCCTGGGAGCAGGACTACTCCAAGGGCGAGCCCATCAGCAAGCTCCGCAAAATGGGTCCATCCAAGCGCCGCGGAACGAAGGTTCACTTTCTCCCCGACCGCTCCATCTTTACCGCCACGGAGTACAACTACGACACGCTCGCACAGCGTCTGCGTCAGCTCGCCTTCCTCAACAAGGGCATCGAGATCACGCTGACCGACGAGCGCGCCACCGATGCGAAGACCGGCGAGTTCAAAGCGCAGAGCTTCAAGTACAACGACGGCATCGCCGGCTTCATCAAGCACCTGAACAAGGGCAAGCAGGTGCTGCACGAGAAGCCCATCTACATGGAAGCCGAAGTTGGCCCGCTGGTGATGGAGATTGCGCTGCAGTACAACGACTCCTATTCCGAGACGGTCTTCAGCTTCGCCAACAACATCAACACGGTCGATGGCGGAACGCATCTGTCGGGGTTCCGAACCTCGCTGACGCGCACGATTAATGCCATCGGACAGTCGATGGGGCTCTTCAAGGACGTCAAGGAGAACCTCTCCGGCGACGACGTTCGCGAAGGTCTTGTCGCGGTCATCAGCGTGAAGCTGCCGCAGCCGCAGTTCGAAGGCCAGACCAAGGGCAAGCTCAACTCCGATATCGCGGGCCCGGTCCAGGCGTTCGTCAACGAGCGCCTCGGTGCGTTCCTCGAGCAGAACCCGCCCGTGGCCCGCAAGATCATCTCCAAGGCCATCGACGCTGCCCGCGCCCGCGAGGCCGCGCGCAAGGCTCGCGACCTCACCCGCCGCAAGGGAGCACTCGACGGCAGCGGTCTGCCCGGCAAGCTCGCCGACTGCTCGGAACGCAACCCGGACAAGTGCGAGCTCTATCTGGTTGAGGGTGAGTCGGCCGGCGGCACTTCGCGCCAGGGCCGCGACCGCCGCTTCCAGGCCATCCTTCCGCTCAAGGGCAAGATTCTCAACGTGGAGAAGGCCCGCTACGACAAGATGCTGGGCCACGAAGAGATCCGCGCCATGATCACCGCGCTGGGCACCGGCATCGGCAAGGACGACTTCGACGCCAGCAAGCTGCGTTACGGCAAGCTCATCCTCATGACCGACGCCGACGTCGATGGCGCGCACATCCGCACGCTTCTGCTCACCTTCTTCTTCCGCCACATGGGCGAGCTCATCAAGCGCGGCAACGTCTACATCGCGCAGCCGCCGCTCTACCGCATCAAGAAGGGCAAGTTCGAGCAGTACATCAAGGACGACCGCGAGTACGTGACCGTGATGATCAAGCGCGCGGCTGATGGCATGGTGATTCGCTATGGTGACTCCGGGACGAAGCTGGAGGGCAAGGAGCTGACCAGGTACATGTCGCAGCTCAACGACTACCTCGGCCACTTCGACAAGGTCTCCAAGAAGCTGCGCAACAACGAGGTTGTCCAGGCCTTCGCCGAGATCTTCGCCAACGAAGGCAAGGACTCCGTCCGCCGCACCGACTTCGAGTCGTCGGAAAAGCTCAAGAAGATGCGCGTGCGTCTCAACGAGCTGGCCAAGCCCTACCAGTTCAAGCAGGTCTCCGAGGTCGAGCGCGACGAAGAGCACCAGACGTACTCGGTCTCCTTCACCGACGCGCAGGGCGCCGTCCGCCGCATCGACTGGCCGCTGGCCGCGGCACCGGAGTCTCGCCAGCTTCTCGCGAAACAGGCGCAGCTCGGCGACGCGCTCCACGGGCCCTTCCTCATCGAGTACGCCGGCAAGGAAGCGGTGGCTGCTACGAAGACGGCCGAAGAGCAGGCCGAGCAGGATCTCGAGAACACCGAAGAGGTCGAGCTCGAGGGCGCCGTCGATGTCGGCGCGGCACCGGCTCCTGCCAAGCCGGCGAAGCGCAATGCCAAGGCCGCGCAGGATCCCGTCGAGAAGAAGTCGCCGCGCGAGGTCTTTGAGTACGTCATTGAACAGGGCCGCAAGGAGTATCAGGTCCAGCGCTACAAGGGCCTCGGCGAGATGACCGCGCCGCAGCTCTGGGAGACGACGATGGACCCCGCCCGCCGCACACTGCTGCAGGTCAAGCTCGAAGACATTGCCGCCACCGAAGAGATCTTCACCACCCTGATGGGCGAAGACGTCGAAGCCCGCCGCAAGTTCATCGAAGAGAACGCGCTGGACGTGAAGAACCTCGACATCTAATTCGACCTACAGCGAATGCGAAGGAATCCCGGTAGTCCCGGCGCCTCACCAGCGGCGCCGGGTCCTCTTTTCCCGCCGGCAACATTCAAGTGTGCGCACCCAACTTCCGAGACACCTCTCCCCGCGTCTAAACAGCTGATGCCTTTTCATACCAGGAGCTTTCCCTCGCTTAATTCTCTGCTTGTCACTCTGCTCGCTTCTCTGCTGCTGTCACCTGCTCTGTCAGCGCAGACATCCGCGAAGCGAAGCGCGCCGCAACGGACTTCGCTCCCGGCAACACCAGTCACTGCTGCGCCCGCCGGTCCCGCCAGCGCGCCGCAGCCGGCGCAGGAGGGCTCCACTGCGAACGAGCCGTCATCGCCGCGCACAGCGCGCGTCGCACCGACCCTCACGCTGGAGCAGCAGATCACCCGTCTGGCGCCGTTGACCGGCATCAATATCGACGTGAAGGCGCAGAGCCAGCTGATCCTTCAGCATCTGAGCCACATTCTCCGCTACTATCGCGCGGCCACCACGAAGATCCAGAAGGCAGGCGAGCCAAGCGACATCCTCTACGCCGAGCAGGCAAAGGCGCAGGCTACCCAGATCGCGCAGCTCGCCTTCCAATCTGCTCGCAATGAGGCAGCTCTGCTCACGCGTGTGAACGCCCCTGCAGGCGGGGCACCTGCGGCTCAGGAAGCCACCGGAGCGCAGCCGGCGAATCAGCGAATCGCCGCGGCACGCGCTCGTATCATGAGCCAGATTGCAGCGCTGCAGGCGGTGGACGCCGCCAATGACGCGGCAATTGCCCACTCCAATGCCAGGACGCGCGCTCCCCTGTTGCAGAAGCAGGAGCAGATTGACGGAGAGTTCAAGCTTCTCCAGGCCACGCTGGATGCAGTGAATCGCATTGCCAAATTCACCGACACGGAAGGGCATACCGGCCTCACGGGCGATCTCGAGCGCCTTGCGAGCTCGGCTCCGGAGCTCAATGCCGGAACCGGAAAGTCGATTACGGCGCCGGCACTTGAGAACGTCGCCGACACAGAGAAGTCCGGCCTGGTCACTCAGGCTTCCGTGCTGTTCGATCTTTTGTCTGCCCGCCGGTCCATCGATCAGCAGATTGCCGAAACCGATCACCTGCGTACCCAGGCCAACAGCTTGCGCGAGCCGTTCACTCACGTGCTGCGCAGCTTGATCAAGCAGGGCGACGCTCTGAGCCAGCAAAACGTGGACCTCAAAGCCACCCCTACCACCGATTCGCAGGACATCCTCGCTACGCGGAAACAGTTTGACCAACTGACGGCAACCTTCCGCGTGCTCTCCGACGCGATGCTTCCACTCAGCCAGGAGGTGATGCTTCTCGATCAGCAGCGCGGCACGCTTACCAGCTGGCGCATCGCAGTCGATGCCGAATACCAGGCGATCCTGCGCTCGTTGCTGATCCGCCTCGCCTTCATCGCCGGTGCTCTGCTGCTTCTGGCTGTCATTAGCCAGGCGTGGAGCCGCGCCACGGTGCGTTACGTTGCCGATCTGCGCCGCCGTCGCCAGCTTCTGGTGGTACGGCGCGTGGTCATCGGCTTTCTCGGCGGCCTCATCGTCATCTTCGGCTTCATCACGGAGTTCAGCTCGCTCGCCACCTTCGCCGGATTCATCACCGCGGGCATTGCCGTAGGCTTGCAGACCATCCTGCTCTCGGTTGCCGCCTACTTCTTCATCATTGGCCGTTACGGTGTGCGCGTGGGGGATCGCATCACCGTCGCCGGCGTTACCGGCACTGTGATCGAGGTCGGCATCGCGCGCTTCTACATGATGGAGCTCGTCGGCTCCGGCACGGAACTGCACTCCACCGGCCGCGTTGCGGTCTTCGCGAACTCCGTGCTCTTCCAGACAGGAACACCGCTGTACAAACAGCTGCCCGGCACCGAGTATGCCTGGCACGAGCTCACCGCGAAGCTCAAGCCGGACGCCGACACCGAAGCGGTCAGCAAAGCGCTCTGCAGCATCATTGAAGGCGTCTACCAGACCTACAAGCCGGCGATCGACGCGCAGCAACGGCAGATCGAAGGCTGGATGGGTGCCCCCGTCGATCCGGCGCGGGTTGACTCCCACTTGCGAATGTCGGACGACGGCTTCCAGGTGGCAATCCTCTTTCCCGTGCAGATCGGCGGCGCTGCGCACGCCGATGCCGCCATCGCTTCCGCGGTCCTCAAGGCCATGCAGACCGAAGGCCCGCTCAAGCAAGGACTCGCTTCAGTGCCGACGATCAAAGCCGCCGTCAAAAGCTGACAGAGCGCAGAGCATGTTGCTGTATGCTCAGTGGCAAGTTCTCAGCCATCTGACATCAGGAGATTGCCGTGGCACGTTCTGTGACCGCTATGCTGCCGCTGTTTGCGTTGAGTGTTGCTTCTGTTCCGGCGCAGACACCCGCCCATCCGCCGGCGCCTGCTCCCAGGGTCATCATCGTGCATGCAGCGCGCATGCTGGACGGCGTCTCCAGTACCGTGAGCGGACCAGTGACCGTCACCATCAGCAACGGCCGCATTAGCGCCGTCGCGCAGGGCACCAGCAACTCACCCGGCGCCGAAGTCATCGATCTCGGCGATCAGACGCTGATGCCCGGCCTCATCGACGTGCACAAGCACATGGGCGGCTCGCCTTCACTCGGCATGAATGTGTTCCAGTCGCGCCTCACCGTCTCCGAACTTGAAACGGCCATCGGCGCGGCCGCCATGGCGCGCAAGCTGTTGCTCGAAGGCTTCACGACCGTGCGCAACATGGGCTCGACCGGCGGAGTCGATCTGGCACTCAAGCACGACATCGATCGCGGCTGGATTCCAGGCCCGCGCATCGTCGTCTCGCTCGAGCCTCTCTCCGTCAGCGGCGGCCACAGCGATCCTCGCAACGGCATCGACCCCGCATGGACCAATCGCAACTGGGGTAGCTCCGTCGCCGACGGCCCCGAAGAGTTTGCGAAAGCTGTGCGGGAGCATCGCCGCCGTGGCGCCGAAATCATCAAGATCATGCCCTCCGGCGGCGTGCTCTCCATCGGCGACGATCCCAAGGTGCAGACCATGACCGACGCCGAGATCAAGTCCGCCATCGACACCGCGCACAATCTCGGGCTCAAGGTCGCCGCGCACGCCCACGGCAAAGCAGCTATCGATAGCGCAGTGCGAAACGGTGTCGACTCCATCGAGCATGGCACGTACGCCGACGCCGAGAGCTTCCGGCTGATGAAGGAGCACGGCACCTATCTCGTGCCCACGCTGCTCGTCGCCGACCAGGTGCACGAGCTCGCGCTGCACCACCCTGACCAGCTCAACCCCTCCGCTGCCCAGAAGGCTCTCGAGGTCACTCCGCTGATGAAGGGCATGCTCGGTGGCGCCTACAAAGCCGGCGTCAAGATCGCCTTCGGCACGGACACCTCGCGCGGCACCAACGCGCATGAGTTCGCGCTGCTGGTTTCCGCCGGCATGACGCCCGCCGACGCCCTCTTCGCCGCCACGCGCAACGCTGCCGATCTGCTCAGCATGACCGGCTCGGCCGGCTGCCTTCGCGCCGGCTGCTTCGCGGACATGATCGCAGTCAAAGGCAATCCGCTCGACGACATCACCACGATGGAGCACGTGCAGTGGGTGATGAAGGGAGGCACGGTCTACAAGCGCGATGGCCAGCCCGTCGCACAGCCCATCCCCGCGGGGGCCTACATGGATGCCGCCGACATGGACGACGAGTAATCGCGGCGTCCTCACAATCGAACCGTTAGCATAGCCATCATGGCTGCTCACCAGAAGCGCGCTCTCGTCACCGGAGGCGCGGGCCTTATCGGCTCGCACATTGTCGACCTGCTGATTCGCGAAGGATGGCGCGTTCGCATCCTCGACAACCTCGAGCCCAACACGCACAAGTTTGGCAAGCCTGCGTGGATCAACTCCGCCGCCGAGTTCGTGCAGGGCAACGTGCAGGATGCCGCAACGATGCTGGCCGCGCTGCAGGACATCGACGTCGTCTTCCACGAGGCCGCCTACGGCGGCTACATGCCGGAGATGGCGAAGTACGTTCTCGTCAACAGCTTCGGAACCGCGCAGATGCTCGAGCTCATCCGCGATCACAGGCTGCCCGTCAAAAAAGTTCTGGTCGCCAGCTCGCAAGCCGTCTATAGCGAGGGTGCAGCACTCTGCCCGGTACATGGTCAGGTGGTGCCTCATATCCGTCCCGTTGAGCAACTGCGCCGCGGCGACTTCGCCGTCCACTGCCCGATTTGCAACCAGCCCACAACGTCGATCCCCACGCCCGAGTCCACGCCCGGCGGCGGCGAGACCGTCTATGCGCTGACGAAAGTGGATCAGGAGCGCCTCGTGCTTCTGTGGGGCAAGCAGACCGGCATCCCCGCCGTCGCCTTGCGCTACTCCTGCACCTACGGGCCGCGCCAGTCGCTCTTCAATCCGTACACCGGCGTCATCGCCATTTTCTGCACGCGGCTGTTGAACAACCAGCCCCCCGTTCTGTACGAAGACGGCAACCAGACCCGCGACCTCTGCTTCGTGCAGGATATTGCGCGAGCGAATTTGCTCGCGGCGGAATCAGACAAGCTCGACGGCCTTGCCGTGAACATCGGCAGCGGACGCGCCACATCCGTGCGCGAGCTCGCACGCATCATCGCTTCGCAGCTCAACATCGACATCGAGCCACTCGCACGCGGCGAGTTCCGTCCCGGCGAAATCCGCTCTCTCATCTCTGATATCACGCGCGCCCGAACCATCGGCTACGAACCCAGCGTGACGATCGAGCAGGGAATCGCTCGCTACATTGACTGGGTCAGTGACCAGACTCGCACGCAGGGTGCAGTCCGAGACTACTTCGCCGAGATCGAAGCCGGCCTGCGCACAAAAGGCATCGTGCAGAGCGTCGCATCCTCGTAACCGACTATTATCAGCCCATGCCCGAAGACGTCATCTCCGCCGACTTCCTCGCCTTCTCCGCCGACAAGATGCAGTCCCTTCACAGCGCCATCGCCGCCTGCCTCGGCAAGCTCACCGAGGAGCAGATCTGGCAGCGCGGCGGACCGCATGAGAACTCCATCGGAAACCTCCTGCTGCATCTCGAAGGCAACATCCGCCAGTGGATCCTTCACGGGGTCGCAGGACAGCCGGACGTACGGCGCCGTGACGAGGAGTTCGCGCTCGCGCCGTCGATTCACTCCAGCGCCGCGTTCGCGAATCTCACCGCCACGCTGAACCAAGCCCGCCAGGTCATCGCCAGTCTTCCGCCGGCGCGCCTCACGGAAATCATCGACCCGCAGCCCACCGGCACCTGGCGTCACACCACCATCCTCGTAGCGATCTACAAGGTCGTCAGCCACCTCGACCATCACACCGGTCAGATCATCCTGCTCACCAAGCAGATGTATGGCAACGACCTCGACCTCTCCATGCCGCGCAAACGCTGAGCGGCTAAACACAACTAAATTGCGGTAAAATAAAGCATGGGCGCGGCCTCTTCTGGCTGCGAACCCATCCTTCTGAGAGCTCATTCCTCGTGAATAAAAAGCAGTCCGCCGTGATTCTCGGCGCCCAGTGGGGCGACGAAGGCAAAGGCAAGATCGTCGACGTCCTCAGCGAAAAGTTCGACATCGTCGCCCGTTACGCCGGCGGTCACAACGCCGGCCACACCGTCATCATCGGCGGCCGGAAGTTTGTTCTACAGCTCATTCCCTGCGGAGTTCTGCGCCCGGGCCGCAAGGGGGTCATCGGCAACGGCGTCGTGCTGGATCCTGCCGCCTTCCTCAACGAGGTCAAGAAGCTCAAGGATGCCGGCCTTCCCGCCTACCGTCCGGAAGAGAAGCAGCTCTTCGTCTCCAACCGCGCGCAGGTCATCCTCCCGTACCACCGCATGATCGAGCTCGCCGCCGAGACCGCGCCCGGCCGGCAGACCATCGGCACTACGCGTCGCGGCATCGGCCCGGCGTACGAGGACAAGATTCACCGCAACGGCCTGCGCGTCGCCGACCTGCTCAACTCCTCGCTGCTGCGCACGCACATCAACAACGCCTGCCATGAGAAGAACACCATCGCGCATGCGCTCTTTGGCACCGAGCCCCTCGACCCCCGCCAGATGTATGAGGAGTATTCGCGCTACGCCGAGCAGGTCGCGCCGTTCGTCGCCGACACCGCAGTGCTGCTCAACAAGGCCATCGACGATGGCCAGAACGTCATGTTCGAGGGCGCGCAGGGAGCGCTGCTCGACATCGACCACGGGACGTATCCGTTTGTGACCAGCTCGAACTGCACCGCCGGCGGAGCCGTTACCGGAACCGGCGTCGGCCCCACGCGCATCGGCACGGTGATCGGCGTCACCAAGGCCTACGTCACGCGTGTTGGCGAAGGCCCGTTCCCCACGGAAATCGCCGACAGCCAGGGCGACCTGCTTCGTGCCCGCGGCCAGGAGTACGGCGCCGTCACCGGCCGCCCGCGCCGCACCGGCTGGCTCGATCTCCCGCTGCTGCGCTACTCCAACATGATTAATTCGACCGAGTGGCTCGTCGTCACCAAGATGGATGTCATGGACGAGTGCGCTGAGATCCCCGTCTGCACGCACTACAAGATCGACGGCAAGGTCGCAGACGTCATCCCCGCCGACATCCGCGGCTTCCGCGCCATCGAGCCCGTCTACACGACGCTGCCCGGCTGGAAGTCCTCCACCGCCGGCATCACCGAGTACGACAAGCTGCCGAAAGCCGCGCAGGACTACCTCAGCTTCATCGCCAAAGAATCAGGCGCTGCCATCGGCATGATCTCCACCGGCCCCGACCGCGCCGAGACGATGATGGTCAACGGCTTCGACCAGGCGCTGGGATAGAGAAAGGTTAGAGAAAGGTTCTAGGTACCAGGTCCCAGGTTCTAGAATCAAGGCGCGGTTGTTTCGCAGCACCTTGTACCTTGCAACTAGAACCTAGAACCTAGAACCTAGAACCTAGAACCTAGAACCTAGAACCTAGGAACCTAGAACCTAGAACCTTGGCACTCCCATGATCTCCTTCACCGTCCGCATGACCTTCCGCCCCGACGACCGCGAAGAGATTGCCACGATCCTCCGCGAGCTCGCAGCCGCCTCGCGGCAGGAGCCTGGCTGCGTCAGCTACATCCCGCACCGCGTCGAGTCCGATCCTGACACCATCGTCATCTACGAGCAGTACCGTGACATGGCTGCGCTCGACGCGCACCGCACCGCGCCTCATTTCGCCCTCTACGCCATCGGCGGTCTTTATCAGCGCATGCTCGTCCGCTCCGTGGATATGCTCGAAGCCCTCGCCTGAGCGGCAGCCGCCACGGTAGCCTGAGCGGCAAGCACAGAAAGTAAATATCTTGTCACCGCTTGCAGATACCGGCAGCCGCAGTGCAGCCAAATCCTGCGCACCGCTCGTCCAATCCGTATAACCCTCGCGAGACCGTCGCGTCCCACCAACGGTCTTTGACTCCCCGCGCGGGTCGTTCTACTATCCGGTACGCGAATGCGGCTCGTATTTCGACCAATGCGCGCTCTCCTGATGGGGCTTACCGTGGCGTTCATCACCATGCCATTGCACGCCGGCCCCCACCGTGGTGCGCGCACCATGCGCGATCAGATTGAAGCCCTCGAGACACAGTGGAAGAATGCCGTCCTCGCCAATGACATTGACACGATGGACCACCTGCTCTCCGAGGACTACCTCGGCATCACCGCCAGCGGCGAGGTCGTCACCAAGCCGCAGCAGCTGGACCGTATGCGCAGCCGCAACTTTTCTCTCAACACGCTTGAGGTCACTGACGTCAAGATCAAGCTCATCAGCCAGCGTGCAGCCATCGTCACCTCTCTTGCTCAGGTCGACGGCACAAACGACGGGCGGCCGCTGCACGGCAGCTTCCGCTACACACGCGTCTATCAGCGCATCCCCAACGACGGCTGGAAGATCACCAGCTTTGAGGCGACACACGTACCGAAACGTCTCCAGCAGACAGACGCCTCCACGCATCCGCCGACACCAGAGCCCTGATTCTTGTTGTGCAGCCGAACGTCGCGTGAAGTCGCGTGAAAAGGGGAAAACCTTAGGCAACCTGCGTGTGCGGCGTCGAGCTCACTGGCCGCGGCTGGGCCTTGCGCGTCCCGGCCAGCGCCGTTACGTTCAGTCCCATCGTGCGCCGCATCAGCGAGCGCGTGCCACCGGTTAATCGTGCATCCTCGGGTTCGCGAAGCGACATGCGCGTCCGCGCTGTGAGCAGGGTCCCGGTTTCCTGTGCGCCGTCCTGAGGTTGATGAAGATTTTGTGCCGTTGTGTTGGCGGTCCAGGCCGATCCGCCATGCTCATTTCGCTTCCAGCCGGCTGCCTTGCGCATGCCCTCGCGTACAGGTAGTTCGCCAGGCGCGGATCCAACGAGTGAATTCTCTACTCTCATTGGGGACTCCTTCTCGGGGGGTTAGGAGTCGTATAGCCCCTCTGCTTAGTCAGATGACGTTACCTTTGTAAGGGTTGTTCTTTTCTAACGGGTACGTGTCAATCGCACGCAAATTGCATGCACAGGAAATCCACTGCACTACCACAGCGGATCGGTGTGCGACGAGCGACGAATCGAGCTCTGAAACCGCGTTACTCTTCGAGACTTGGCAGCGCGATGCCGCCCACTTCGGCGGGCCGGTCCTTCTCATCGGCGCCCAGCGCCTCGCGCAGCCGGCGCCAGCTATCGGCCAGCATCTCCGGCAGCACGCGTGTCTCGCCCACGACGGTCATGAAGTTTGTGTCGCCCACCCACCGCGGAACCGCGTGAAGATGCAGATGTTCCGCAATTCCCGCGCCCGCCGACTCCCCCAGATTCAACCCCATGTTGATCCCGCCCGGCCGATACACCGCCCGCAACGCTCGCTCTGCCCGCCGAGCCGCCACCATCAACTCCTGCGCATCCTGATCCGGCAATCCGCTTAGCGTTGCCTCATGCCGGTAGGGCACCAGCATAAGGTGACCGCTGTTGTATGGAAACGCATTCAGCATCAGGAACGTCCGTTGCCCGCGTTCCAGGATCCCGCTTACTTTCTCCGCCGCCTCGCGCGCCATGCCATGCTCGATCGCGTAGTCCGTCGAGGCCAGCAGATTACAAAAGACACATCCATGATCGCCCGGCCATGCTGCCAGGGCCTCCGGCACACCTCGCCGCGCGCCTTCAGCCTTACCTGTCACATAGGTATAGCGCCACGGAGTCCACAGCCGATCCATGAGCACGAGTATAGGTGTCGCGCGGCGAAGGCTCGCTCTTCAGAGACCGCTTTCCTCAAAGTTCCACAGCATAATCCACCGTTTCTTTCGCCTTACGATATTTGACCCGACTGACTTGCGCTGTTACACTTGGTAATGCGCCGCTGCGTGCGGGATCCAGACGCAGAAGGTCGTTCAATCCGTTCCCGCTGAAAATTCTCGAGAGTATCCTTTTCCAGGCCGCAACGTCGGCGGATGCCCCGTTGCCTCCACAAAAAGATGCAACTCGAGTCGGCATCGGACCGTATTGAACATCATCAATCCACTGGATTCCGGAGCAGTTTGAATGGCCGACCACGACCAGACTCCAGTCCAAACCGAGAGCACACCCCTGACCACCACACTTGAACCCACCACGCCCGAAGAAGTGACGACCACCGAGACAACGCCGACCGAAGTCTCCACCAACCCCGAGACGGCTCAGGCCACGCCTCAGGCGACGAACCATGCCGCCGAAGCAGTGTCGCCCCAGCAGCCCGTGTCCCCCTCGCGTGACGAGCCCGAGTATGACGCCGATGATTTTGCCAAGGCGCTCGAGAGCTTCGATCGCGAGCAGGCCGCCGAGAAGGACGTCGCCCAGTCCCTGACCGCCGAAGAGGCGCTCGTGACTGGAACCGTCGTCAAAATCACCGACAAGCACGTTGTCGTTGATATCGGTCTCAAGTCCGAGGGTCTCATTCCCCTCGAACAGGTCGTCGATCACACCGGCACGCCCAAGTTCAACATCGGCGACACGGTTGAGGTCGTGGTCGAGCGCGAAGAGCAGGAGGGCGGTTACCTCGTCAGCTACGAGAAGGCACTGCGCCACAAGGTGTGGGACAAGCTCGAAGAGGCTGCCAACACCAAGACTCCGGTGAAGGGTATGGTCGTCTCGCGCGTCAAGGGCGGCCTCACGGTCGATATCGGCATCAAGGCCTTCCTTCCTGGCTCGCAGGTTGAGGTTCGTCCCGTTCGCAACCTCGACGGCTACATCGGCCAGGAGCTCGAGGTCCGCGTCATCAAGCTCAACAAGAAGCGCGGCAACGTCGTCGTCTCTCGCAAGGAGATTCTCGAGGAAGAGCAGAACGCCCGCAAGTCCGTCACCCTCGAGCACCTCGAGGAGGGCGCGGTCTTCACCGGCACCGTCAAGAACCTCACCGACTACGGCGCATTCGTTGACATGGGCGGCCTCGACGGCCTGCTGCACATCACGGACATGAGCTGGGGCCGCCTCACGCACCCGCGCGATCTGGTCAACGTAGGCGATGAGATTCAGGTTAAGGTCCTCAAGTTCGACAAGGAAAAGCAGCGCGTCTCGCTCGGATTCAAGCAGCTCACGCCTGATCCGTGGCTCGACGCCACAGAGCGCTACCCCATCGGTGCGCAGGTCCGCGGCCGCGTCCTCTCGGTCACCGACTATGGCGCATTCGTCGAGCTCGAGCAGGGCATCGAGGGTCTGGTCCACGTCAGCGAAATGACCTGGTCCAAGCGCATGAAGCATCCCTCCAAGATGGTTCACCCCGGCGACGAGGTCGACACCATCATCCTCTCGGTCAACCCCAACGACCGCCGCATCTCGCTGGGCATGAAGCAGCTCCAGGAGAACCCCTGGGAGCACCTCGAGAACAAGTACCCCACCGGTGCTGTCGTCGAGGGCCGCGTCCGCAACCTTACCGACTTCGGCGCCTTCATCGAAATCGAGGACGGCATCGACGGCCTGGTTCACGTCAGCAATCTCTCCTGGACCAAGCGCATCAAGCATCCCTCCGAAGTGCTCAAGAAGGGTGAGAAGGTCAAGGCTGTCGTGCTTGGCGTCGAGCCCGAAAACCGCCGCCTCTCCCTGGGCGTCAAGCAGCTTCAGCCGGACGTGTGGGACACGTTCTTCGAGCAGCACCGCGTCGGCGACATCGTTCACGGCAAGGTTCTGCGCACCGCGCAGTTCGGCGCCTTCATCGAGATCGCCGAGGGCATCGAGGGTCTCTGCCACGTCTCCGAGGCAGTCGACGAGAGCGGACACCAGCTCACGCTCAACGTCGGCGACGAGCACGACTTCAAGATCGTCAAGATGAGCCACGACGAGAAGAAGGTCGGCCTCAGCCTCAAGGCCATCGGCGAGGAAGCCTCCCGCGCGGAAGTGGAAAACTACAAGGAGACCAAGACGAAGAGCCAATCCAGCTCCTCATCCTCCTCCTCCACCACGCTCGGCGACCTCATCAACTGGAAGCGCGAAAACCAGTAAGCGCAGACAGTAGAGGTTAGACAGTAGACAGCGAAGGCCGCCCACCCGGGCGGCCTTCTTCACGTCTGTGGACATTCCTTCGGTTGAGCATCAAAACAAAAACCTCGCCTTGTTGCGAGGGGTTTGTTTCCTGCAGGTGTGCTCTGCAGCGCTAGATTTTCAGTTTGCGGCGCGCAACCCCGGCCAGGCCAATGATGCCCGTGCCCAGCAGCGCCAGCCCGCTTGGTTCCGGCACTGGAGAAGTGCCATCATCAAACGACAACGAATGCAGAAGGACGTTGCCATGGAGCGCCGTGACATCCAGAAATTGGTCCACCGGATCGATCGAGAACGCAACTTCATTGAACCCACTCGCTTGGAACGTTCCCGATGTAGCCCCCGGCAAAGTGGCCTCATAGAAATCCCATTCGTCCGGAGACGTGCTGCTGTTCATGATGATCGTTAGAGGAACGATGGGAATGTCGTTGAGATCGAGCTGGATGAGCGATCCGGCGGTGATCTCGTGGTCGCCAGTCGTGTCGTTCGTCAAGCCCAGCCCCAGCTCGTCGCCTCCGGTGTTCTTCGCGTACAGAGTTCCCGCGCTTCCCGGAGCCGGGAAAGCGGTCGCGGTGATGGTAAAGCCGCCCGAGGTGTAAGTGGTCGAGCTGCCGCAACTCGCGTTTGTGGTGACGCCGTTCCCGCAAGTATCGAAGTTGAAGGTAACGGTCGCCGCGCGGCCTGCCGCCGGAAGGACAAAAAGAAGCAGTCCCGACATCCCAACGCAGCCAAATGGCTTCAAAAAGCGTGACATAGGTGGTTCTCCCTTGAGGACGTTCTTCAATACCAACAGCCTCTTTGCATGGCTAATCTTCAAGAACCTCATGGAAGAAGATCCGGGTATTGATGTAACAGTACGGGGCAAACGATCTGCCATTCTGGCGTGTAACGACGAAATTAGCCAAAACCCCATGGAATCAATGGGATTCGCCGCGATCTGGAATCAGTCACCGCGCTTCACGGATGGGGGTGTGCAATATTCCGCAGGTTAAAAGAGAAAACTGCTAACCCTTGGAACTGCTTCATTTGGCTCGACCTACACCCCGGTTCATCTCACTTGAACCACTCCAGCGGTATCGCATCTCCCATCGCCTTATACCCCACCGGCCCCGGATGCAGATGATCTCCCGAATCGTACGCCGGGTTTAGCTGCAGCGGGTTCGCCGGATCGCGCGTCACCTTGTCGAGATCGACGACAGCATCAAAATGCCCCGGCGTCAGAATCCACGCATTCACCGCCTGCCGCGCCGCATTATCCATCGCACTCGGCGCGTAGTACTTTCCTCCGCCATCGGGCATGATCGTCGACCCATAGACCAGAATCCCGTGCGCATGCGCGCGCAGCACAATCTGCTGCAGCGCGCCGATCATCCGCTTCACCAGATCGTCATGCTGCTCCTGCGTCGTGTTCGGCCTGCGCCCCAATCCACCCAGGTCATTGATGCCCTCGAGCACTATCACATACTTCACGCCGCTCACCGCCAGCACATCACGGTCGAAGCGCTGCAGCACGCTCTGTCCCAGCCCATTCGTCAGAAGATGATTTCCGCCGATACCCTCATTCACCACCGCAACATCGTGCAGCTTCTTATCCGCCACCGCGCGCTTAGCCAGCTCGTCCGTCCAGCGGTCATTTCCATCCGTCGTCGCCGCATGCCCATCCGTGATCGAATCCCCCAGCGCGATCACGGTGCGCGCGGCATCATCCGCCGTTACATCCACCTCGGCGAGCCCAAGCCACCGCACCGTCTTCTCCGCACCGGCTAACTCCGCGTCGGCCGAGTGCTCCCCGTGCAGCAGATACGAAGTCGCTCTCGACCCCGGATGGCTCGTCTGCACGCTCGGCGGCTCCGCATAATGAAAGCTGATCGCCAGATCAGTCAGCGGATCCATCGGCATCGCAATCGGGTCCGACACATACACGGCGCCCGTCGGAACTACCACGCTATCAGCCCCGCCAAAAGTCACTGCATGATCCGTGCTCACATCAATCGCGCTCGACGCCGGCGACTTCGCCTTCGCCACATGCACCGAGTCGAACTTCAGCGGCCGCGTGCCAAACGCATTCGAGATCTGCACGCGCAGCGTCGCTCCGCCCATGGACAGATGCACAATCTGCCGCACTGTCACATCCGTGAGCTGAGCATCCGTCAACTGTGGCTGGCTCGGCTCCGGCCCCACCTGCGAGGTCGCCCACGTCGCCACCCAATGCGGCTCAATCTTCTTTGCCTTCTCCGCGCCCCGCGCACTCACTGCACACGCCACACACCCAACAACCATCACCGCAGCCAACCGCATTCGCATCCACTCCTCCACCAGCAGAATGCTATCCTCCGGCATGCGCATTTTCCTTGCGGCCGCATTATTTCTTTCCGCATCTCTAACGTCCCCTGCGCAGCCTTCCCCGCAAACGGCGCAACTCTCTTCGCAAGTCCAGCAGCAGGTCGCCGACCTCGCCACGACCACGCTCAAGTCCACTGGTGTCCCCTCTGCGTCCATCGCCATCGTCGAGAACAATCGCGTCGTCTACACCCACGCCTTCGGCCTGGCCAACGTCGCTCCGCCCACGCCTGCAACGGCGGACATGGCCTACCCCATCGGCTCGATCTCCAAGCAGTTCACCGCGCACGCCATCCTTCTTCTGCAGCAGCGCGGCAAGCTCTCCATCGACGACCCCGTCAGCAAATACTTTCCCAACTTCACCCGCGCCAACGAGGTCACCCTCCGCAACCTCATGACCATGACCTCCGGCTACGAGGACTTCGCGCCGCAGGACTACATCATCCCCGCCTGGCGGCACAATACTGACCCGCTCGAAAACGCCACGCGCTGGGCCACCAGGCCGCTCGATTTCACGCCCGGCACCCAGTGGCAATACTCCAACACCAACTACGTCATCCTCGGCCTCATCGTGCAGAAGGTCAGCGGTCAGCCGCTCATGCAGTTCATCCGCGACAACGTTCTCGACCCGCTGCACCTCGAGGGTGTCTTCAACACCTATAGCGAACGCGCGAAACTTCAGGTCACGGGCTACGTCTCGAACGCGCTCGCGCCTGTGCGCGTCCTTCCGCTCGAAGGCAACGGCTGGTACTTCGGCGACGGCGATCTGGCCATGCCCGCCTCCACGCTCGCCACCTGGGACATCGGCATCATCGAGCAGAAGCTTCTCTCACCCGCCAGCTACAAGCTCTTCGAAACACCTTTCGTCCTCGCCAACGGCAACAGCTCTTACTACGGCCTCGGCACCTTCATCCACGACCGCAACGGCCATCGCGAGCTCGATCACTCCGGCGAGGTCGGCGGCTACGTCTCAGAGAACATCGTCTTCCCCGACGACGGCATTGCCATCGTCGTGCTCACCAACCAGGTTGCATCCAGCGCAGCCTCCACCATCGGCAACGGCATCGCGCGCGAACTGCTTCCCTCCGCAGCTCCCGCAGCTCCCGCGGCGGATACCTTTGCTCCCACCCTCAAGATCATCCTCACCGGTCTCCAGCAGGGGCAGATCGACCGCTCGCTCTTCACAGCAGACGCCAACGACTACTTCAACGCCGACACTCTCGCCGACTTCAAATCCACCCTCGCCCCGCTGGGCGCCATCACCAGCGTCACGCGCAGCTACACCCACCAGCGCGGCGGCATGACCGGCTCGACCTACCACGTCACGTACTCCAGCGGCACCACCATCACCGTCAGCGCTTACACCCAGACCGACGGAAAGATCGAACAGTTCCTCATCACCGCCAGGTCCTGAGGGAGTGTTGAGTGGTAA
Organism: Acidobacteriaceae bacterium; assembly: GCA_035605855.1. Lineage (GTDB taxonomy): Bacteria > Acidobacteriota > Terriglobia > Terriglobales > Acidobacteriaceae > Granulicella. The sequence continues at coordinate 80,307 of DATNGO010000087.1, forward strand.
GTAGTTAGTCGTTAGTGTTGCGAAGCCGGTTCGACTCTTACTAACCACCAACCACTCGCTTCTAGCGCATCTCCGCCGTCCAGTTCCCATCCGGCCTGCATTCGCCGCCTGACGTCCCATTCGTCACGCGTCCTCCCACCAGCTTCCCAGTGCGATAGCACCCGCCTCCGCTGGGCACAATCAACACCGTCGCATCATTCGCCACCATAATCTTCACTTCGTTGCCGGCATCATCCGCGAAGATCGTCACTCCCGGCTCGCCCGTCCCCGGCTTCAGCTTGTAGGTCGTCTTCCCGCCTTCCGCAAAGTGCAGTGTCCACTGGCTGCCGGAGCGCGCCATAAACTGCGCCGACTTCTCTCGCTCCACGGACCTGTCCGTCGAATTCTGGTCCGCCTGTTCCTGCTCCGTCAGCCCCACCTCCACCCACGTCGACGCGCTCCCCGCTGCATTCTTCACATGCAGATTGCAGTAGCCATCGCGGTCCGTCACCGCGCGGTTCGCCGCCAGCTCCATCACAACCTGGTTCTCCGCAGCTTCATACGACACCAGCGAGCACGCTCCATCCACCGTGAGCGTCGCACTCGCCATGTGATATCCCGGCAGCACCACCTTTGTCGTCTTGTGGTTCTCAATCAGCGATGGCTGCGCTCCGCCGGCATGCAGATCCGGCTTCTGCGCCGCTGCGATGCTGCCCATCAGCAGCGCCGCGCCTATCAGCGCACATCCCGCAAACACATGACCCATATCCGGCACGCGCAAGTCCTCCGCGACAAACATTGAGCTCAACGCTTTGGAAGAAGTTGCCTCCTTTGTAGTTAGCTCTGCCCCCAATGTCCAGCCCGCCGGCCACAAATGTGTCCCAAGACGACCAGAAAAATCGTGCTCCGCCACATCTACAAAAGAAGTTGCGAGGCGCTGACAATCGCGTGACATCACTCGTTCTGCCGGCTCGCTACGCTACATCCAACCTGGGCACTCAGTCCTGACTTCCCGAGCCTCTGCCCAGGCCCCAGTGCGGAATAGTGAGGCACCATGCGACGCGTCTTCGTTCTTCTGTTTGCCGCCCTTTGCATCGTCACCGCCGGCCCCGCGCCCTCCTTGCACGCGCAGGCCTACAAGGTCACCAATCTTTTCTCTGACGGCTCCGTCACCGCCACCACCATGGATCCAAACTTCCTCAATCCCTGGGGCATTTCCGTCAGCGGCACCTGGTGGATCAGCGCCGCCAACAGCGGCTTCAACTTCGTCGTTTCCTCCACGACGAACGCCAGCCCGTTCAAGGTCGCCGTCGCCCCCGGCTCCTCCTCATCCAAAACCGGGTCGCCCACGGGCTCGGTCACCACCAGCGGAGCCAGCGGCATGGTTCTGTCCAACGGCGGCAAGGCATCGTTCCTCTTCTCCACTCTTGACGGCACCATCTCCGGCTGGAACGGCGCGCTCGGTCAAGCCACACCGACCACGCTCATCGCCGTCAACAACGCATCCGCCGGTGCCTGCTATCCCGGCCTCGCCCTCCTCAACGCCAACGCGACCACCAGCTACGTCCTCGCGCCCAACTTTGGCACCGCCAACAAAATCGAGGTTTACGACCAGACCTTCAAGCCCTCCAAACTCACCGGCTCCTTCACGGATCCCAACCTGCCTTCCAACTACGGTCCGTGGTCCATTCACATTCTCAATAACCAGATCTGGGTCGCCTACGCTGTTCGATCTGGCGCCTGCCAATGGACACCCGGCGTGGGCAACGGCATCGTCGACGTCTTCGATCTCAACGGCAACTTCGTCGCACGCGCCGTCACCGGCGGCAATCTCAACGCGCCCTGGGGCGTCGCGTTCGCTCCCTCCACCGGCTTCGGCATCTTCTCCGGCGATCTCCTCATCGGCAACTTCGGCGACGGCAAGATCAACGTCTACGACCCCAAGACCTACGCCTATATCGGCCAGCTCATGGACTCCACCGGCAAGTCCCTCGTCTACGCCTCGCTCTGGGATCTCCTCACCGGCGGCACGCCCGTGCTTAACAGCACCGCCGTCAGCGGCGGCACGAACACCACCGTTTACTTCACCGCCGGCCTCGCCAATGAGGCTCACGGTCTGCTCGGAGCAATCACCAGCGCAACCACAACCGGCGCCACACCCACCTTCGGTTTCACTGCCTCCACCGGCGCCACGACCGTCACCAACGGCAGCTCCTCCGCTCCCATCACGGTCAGCGTCGCTCCGGTCAACGGCTTCAGCGGCGGCGTCACCTTCTTCTGCACCGGCCTTCCCTCCGGAGCCACGTGCAGCTTCTCACCCTCAACCGTCAACGTCGCCTCCAACGCTGTCTCCACCACGCAGGTGACCATCGACACCTCCGGCATGGGGCAAAAGATGGGCAGCCTCGACGAGACGCCATTTCACCTGTACCCCACCTTCTCGCTCGGGCTGGCCTCTTTGCTTCCGTTCTCTCTGCTTCTCATGCGCCGCCGACTCACCTTGCGCGAGAGAATCTCGCTGATCGTCCCGCTCCTCCTGCTCAGCCTCGGCACCAGCGCCCTCATGCTGGGCTGCAGCAGCAACAGCACACCGCCCGCCGTGACCACGCCCACCGGAACCTCGCAGGTCTCGGTCGTCGCGATGAGCGCGAACACCGGCGTACAGCAGTCCACCAGCATCGCCCTCACCGTTCAATAGACGACTTGAAAGGGAGCCTCAAACCCTCGGCAAAGTACCGCTTCGAAGGGGCCGGGCTTCAGCCCCTGGGGTGTGGCTCTCGCCGGGCTTGCACCGTCCTTGCTCGCCATCTCCTAAACTTTTAGTTGACACAATCGCGTGCTCGCGTCTAATCTCCTAATTCATTAGGAGTCCCCCATGGCGAAGCCCGAACCCCTCCCTCTCACCAAGCTCGAGCTTCAGATCATGCAGGTCATCTGGCGCGAGGGCGCAGGCACTGTCGCCCAGGTGCAGGAGTCCCTTGACCAGCAGCTCGCCTACACCACCGTGCAGACCATGCTCAACATCCTGCACCGCAAGGGCAAGCTGAAGCGCGAGCTCCGCGGCCGCGCCTTCGTCTACAAGCCCGCCGTCACGCATGCCAAGGCCTCGCTCCAGGCCGCGCGCGACCTCATCGACCGCATGTTCGGCGGCTCCAGCGAAGAGCTCGTCATGAGCCTCATCAAGAGCCGCCAGCTCGATCCCGAAAAAATCGCCGAACTCAGCCGCCGTCTCGAAGAGGAGGAGGGCAGCCGATGACTCACCTCGAACTCATCACGCTCAACTACCTGCTCAACTCGCTCTGGCAGGTTCCCGTCATCTTCCTCGTCGCCGCACTCGCCGCGCGTTGTACCCGCTCCGCCGGTCCGCACCTCGAGCACCGCATCTGGGTCACCGCCCTCATCCTCGAAGCCGTTCTTCCCGCCTGCGCCTTTGCTCCCGCCCTTCGCGATCTCGTCTTCTCGCTCTTCCAGCACCGCTCCGGCCACATCACCACGCAGACCACAATCCTCAACGCCAACGCCGTCGACAGCAACTCGCACCTCGCAGCCACTGTTGCGTCCGCAGCGCTCATTGTCTACATCGCCGCGTTGCTCTACCTCACCGGGCGTCTTCTCTACCGACTTCACCGCACGCGCGCTCTCCATCACACCGCGCAACCCATCACCCGCACCGGCGAGCTGCTCACAACATGGCAACGCTGCATTCGCATCTTCGACGTACACGGAGCACAACTCGCTACCTCAGCACAAATCTCCGGCCCTTCCACTATCGGCATTCGCCGCCGTATCATTCTTCTCCCACCAGCGCTGCTCACAGATCTTCCACACGAAGACCTCGCCGCCGCGCTCGCGCACGAGTTCGCGCACATGCGCCGCCGCGACTTCGCGAAAAATCTCCTCTACGAACTCATCGCTCTGCCCATCGCCTTCCATCCGCTGCTCTGGCTCACGCGCCTCCGCATCGCCGAATCGCGCGAGATGGTCTGCGACGAGATCGCTGCGCACGCCACGCACGGCACCACCCGCTACGCGCATTCACTTCTGCGGCTGGCTGAATCCTTCTCTCGCCCGACGCCAGCCGCGACCCTTCACGCCATCGGAATCCTCGATGCCAACGTCCTTGAGAGGAGAGTCATGAAACTCACCCGCAACCATCCCATCACCGCAGCCTCACGCCGCGCCGCCGTCGTTGCGGCCATCGCACTCGGCATCGCAACCTGTGCCTCCGCCATGTCTCTGCGCCTCGAGGTCCCCGTCAGCGCCATTCTCTCCGCTCACACCGTGGTCCCTGCTCATGCCATCATTGCCTCCGGCGCTCAGCAGCTAAACAGCCCCGTCAAAATCTCCGCTGGCGTTGCTGCCGGACAAATCGTTTCCAAGGTCCCGCCGGTCTATCCGGCCGAAGCAAAAGAACGGGGCATTCAGGGCGCAGTCGTCCTCCACGCGATCATCGGCGCAGATGGAACCGTCAAGGAACTCGCCGTCATCTCCGGGCCTCCAGAGTTGACACCTTCAGCCATGGAGGCAGTCAGACAATGGGTCTACAAGCCCTACCTGCTGAATGGCGAGCCAACCGAGGTCGATACAACGATCACAGTCAACTACGCCCTCGACGGCTCTGCGGGACAGCAGCCTCCCAGTCCCCCTCCATCGCCGTCAGCGGGCATCACGAACGAAGATGCCTACCAGATCCACGGGGCCGATGGACAGGTCTACAACGTCGGCGGATCCGTTCACGCACCTGTCCTCACCTATGCGCCGCACCCCCAATACACCGAAGCTGCTCGCAAGGCCAAGCTCTCCGGCAACGTCATCGTCGCCTTGCTTGTCGACCCCGCAGGCGAGCCGCAGAATGTGCGCGTCGTGCGAGGCCTCGGCAATGAACTGGACGAGAAGGCCGTCGAAGCGGTGCAGCGGTACAAGTTCAAACCCGCCACACGCAACGGCGAGCCCGTGCCCGCCAACCTCAAGGTCGAAGTCAATTTCCAAATCTTCTGAGTGGTCGAGCGCACCTGAGAATCCGGGTGCCCCACCCTCGACGCGCAAGCGGCAGGGTGGCGTATCGCGCGTGGTAGCGCGCGACCGCCATTTTCGTTTGTCGGATGCTTCGATTCTTAGATCTGGGTTTTGAGTGAACCATTTGCACGAAAAACTGGCGGGGTCTCGGCCCCGCCAACAACTGTCAGTCCCTCACGGAATACCTCACTGCAACCAGGCCCATCACACAACACACCAAGAGGTCGTAAGAAAGGAACATCACTTCCTCACCCACGCCGCGAACCCGACCGGCGTCGTCTCAATCCGCACATCCTTCCATCCCGCCTCAGCCGCCATCCGCCGTATCTCCTCCAGCGGATACGCGCGTTTGATCAGCATCCCGCGAAATGAAAGCATGATGAACTTGCGGTTCAGCCAGGTCACACCCAGGCCGTCGACGTAGCTCTGCAGCTCCTCGATCGACACATCCCTCCGCATATCGATCAGCAGCGCCGTGCCGCCCGGTTTCAGCACGCGCAGCATCTCGCGCATCGCCTTCACCGGCTCCGTAAAGTTCTTGAACGCCGCACGGCACACTACAAAATCCACGCTCTCCTTGATTACGGGCAGCTCGGACGCGTTCCCGTGCATAAACACGACACCCACGCCGTCACTCGCCGCATTCTTCCGCGCAATCTCGACGAACGTCTCGCTGATGTCGACTGCCTGCACATCAAGCCCGCGCTTCGCCAGTTCGATCGAAAGGAAGCCCGGCCCGGGCGCAACCTCCAGCACCGTGCCGCCCGCGGGAGCCATGCCCGCAATCTTCGCCGCCAGTTCGCGGATCGCCGGCATGTCCTTGCGCGTCGTCTTGTCGTACCAGCGCGCAATGCCGCCTTCCATGCCCATTCCCTTGTAAGCCTTTGCCATTGCCGTCATACCTTATTCTCCATATATCTTAGTTACTAAGATATATGTATACTAAACCAGAAGAACTCGTCCATGTCCACCTCTTCAAAATCGCCTGTCACCTCAAAGCCGCGTTTCGTCACAAAGAAATCGCTCCGGCCTTCCGCAAGGGAAAAGCCCTCTGCGAAGGAAAAGCGAGCTCTGGATCTCCTTCACGTCCCCACCGAAACCACCGAAGACCGCATCCTCTTCGAGATCCGCAAGTTCATCGCCGCCAGCATCTTCTTCAACTCGCAGGCTGCCGAGAAGGCCGGCCTCAGCCTCACCGACTCGCAGATGATTCACACGCTGCAGCTCTACGGCCCCTCCACGCCCACCCGCCTGGCCGCCGCCACCGGACTATCCAGCGGAGGAGTCACGGTCGCCCTCGACCGTCTCGAGAAGGGCGGCTTCATCCGCCGCGAGCCCAACCCCGCCGACCGCCGCAGTCTCATCATCCACATCAATCCGGCGCGCCTGCTCAGGCTCAAGGGCATTTACGAGAGCGTGGAAGCCGAAACCCGCCGCAGCCTGCGCAGCCTCTCCGACTCCGATCTCGCCGCCGTCGTCCGCTTCTTCGAGGCCCTCGCCTCAAGCCGGTCGCACTGAGTGCACCCGCTGATGAGGCCAGGATCGAATGGAATCAAGACTTTAGAAATTAAAGTCCAACGCTAAGTCAAATGTTATGAAGATTTTGCGCAAAATAAGCGGGGGGGGTACTAGCGGCGCTTCTTAGGCCTCTCCCGCGAAGTTTTTCGTGATGCCGCGGCCGCCACCGGCTCCGTCTCCTGAACCAGCCGGGGTCCCCGGCGAGCAAGCTCGCTGGGGTGGAGCGCAAACTGCAAGCGCCTCTGCTGCCGATCGATCCGGTCCAGGATCACCTCCACCCGCTCGCCCACCCGGAAGCAGTGTCCCGTCCGCGCCCCGCAGATGGTTCTGTCCGTATCCCGGAAGCTGTAGTAGTCCCCCGCCAGTGACGCGATCGGCACCATCCCCTCGATGAACAGCTCGTCGAGCTCCACAAAAAATCCATACTTCGTTACCGAGAGGATGATCGCCTTGAAGTCATCGCCGACCTTATCGGCCATGAACCTCATCTTCTTCCACTCCATCAGCTCGCGCTCCGCATCCGCAGCCCTGCGCTCCGCCTGCGAGCTCTCCACCGCAATATC
>DATNGO010000088.1:0-13178 GCA_035605855.1 Acidobacteriaceae bacterium
CAAGCGGAGGAAAGGGAGCCGAAACTTCGCAACGGTCAACGGAGTGGCATACGGTCCGGCAGCGGGTCCGTATCACCAGGGAATGGAAACATACTTGTGCCCACCACTCTGGATAGCAGCTTCGGAATGCGTGGCTGCCAATTAGTCAGTTCTACCGGCCAGTTTGACATTGAGTTTTGACGGCGCGGGCATCTCGAAATATCCATGAGGAGATTGATGAAATCCTGGACTCGACGTGACGTTTTTAAGACAGGAATTGCCGCTTCAGCTGGCGCATTTGCCTCCAGCAACGCATTTGCCCTGAATAGCAAAGAGGGCATGTCACTGCCACATAGAGGAAGCATTCTGCCTGACGCGGCGGAAATGCCCCTTTCTGAAGCATCTATCCCTCTGCGCGAGCGCCTCCTGCTGGATTTTGGCTGGCGGTTTCACTTTGGCGATGCCGCAGACCCGGCAAAAGATTTCGGGTTCGGTGTTACGCCAACTCCTTTCGCGAAGACAGGCCAATTCGCCGCTCCCGGTCATCTTGATTTTGACGACAGCAAATGGCGCGCCCTGGATTTGCCTCACGACTGGGCCATCGAGCTCCCCTTTGTCGATGCTCCGCAGGTTATAAAGAATGGCTGTAAGCCGTTAGGACGCGATTATCCTGCCACCAGCGTCGGCTGGTACCGTCGCGTTTTGAATATTCCCGCATCGGATGCCGGAAAGCGCCTCGCCATCGAGTTCGATGGCGTCTTCCGGAATGCCACGGTTATTTTCAATGATTGCTTTTTGGGTGAAAATCTTAGCGGTTATGCACCCTTTCGTTTCGATATAACCAATTTCGCTCGCCCGGGCGAGAAGAATGTTCTCGTCGTTCGCGTCGATGCTTCGATTCACGAGGGATGGTTCTATGAGGGTGCCGGTATCTACCGTCATGTCTGGTACTCCCGAACCAATCCGGTGCACCTCGCGTATGGAGAAACCTCTGTTCGTTCTGAGGTTGAGCACGGCACCGCCTCAGTCCAGGTGGAAACCTTAATAGAAAATGAGAGCACCTCCACGCAGAACTGCCGTCTTCATGCGCAGATTCTTAACGCGGATGACGTGGTTGTGGCTTCCGCCATCTCCTCGCAACAGGCTATTCCTGCGGGTGAATCAAGCCGCTACGAGCTTCAGATCAAAGTTCAGAATCCGGCTCTTTGGTCTCCCGACTCGCCTCATCTTTATCACCTGAAATCCACCGTTCTTACAAGCGGCAAACCAGTTGACCGCGAAGATACACACTTTGGCATCCGCACCATTCGCTTCGACGCAAATAAGGGATTTTTCCTGAACGGCAAACACCTGAAAATCAAAGGAACCTGCAACCATCAAGACCACGCAGGGGTCGGATCGGCCATGCCTGACCGCCTCCAGTACTACAGGCTGGAACGGCTCAAAGCGATGGGCTCGAATGCCTGCCGCACTTCGCATAATCCACCCACTCCGGCATTTCTTGAAGCTTGCGATCGCCTTGGCATGCTGGTCATGGACGAAACGCGAATGCTTTCTTCCACACCCGAAGGGCTCAGCCAACTCGAGCGAATGGTGAGGCGCGACCGTAATCACCCCAGCATCATTATCTGGTCGCTGGGCAATGAAGAAGGTGGGGTACAGGGAACATCCGTGGGCGCGGCCATCGCAACGGATATGAAGCGCCTGGTGCGGCGGCTCGATCCTTCGCGTCCCGTAACGATGGCAATGAACGGCGCTTGGGGCAAGGGCATTTCTGGCGTCGTTGATGTCCAGGGTTGCAACTATCGCCTGCAGGATATCGACGCCTTCCACAAGCGGTTCCCGAATCAACCTATGATCGGGACCGAAACCGCCAGTACAGTGGCGACGAGGGGGATCTATGAAAACGATCCAATTAAAGGCTATGTGAGTGCTTATGATGTCAATTTTCCCGCCTGGGCGGAAACTGCTGAGACTTGGTGGAAGTTCTATGATGAACGCGAGTTTTTGTCAGGCGGCTTTGTCTGGACAGGCTTTGATTATCGAGGCGAGCCAACACCTTACAAATGGCCCTGCATCAGTTCACATTTCGGCGTCCTCGACACCTGCGGTTTTCCAAAAGACAACTACTTTTATTACAAAGCATGGTGGGGTACTGAACCGGTGCTCCACTTGTTCCCGCACTGGAACTGGAACGGAAAGGAAGGCCAGGAGATCAGCGTATGGTGCCACACGAATCTGGACAGCGTTGAATTATTCCTGAACGGCGTGAGCCTCGGTTCCAAATCGGTTGAGCGCAATGGCCATCTTGAATGGAAGGTGAAGTTTGTTCCGGGCACGATTGAAGCACGAGGCATGAAGGGGAGCAAGGTTGTGCTAGTCTCGCGGCGTGAAACGACTGGACCGGCTGCTGCCATCGTTCTCCGCCCGGACCGCTCCATAATCCGGACCAACGGAGAAGATGTATCAGTCATTCAGGTCGAAATCGTGGATGCGCAGGGCCAGGTGGTGCCGGACGCTGGCAATACAGTGCAATTTCAGGTGGCGGGATCCGGCAAGCTGATTGGTGTTGGGAATGGAGATCCCAGCTGCCATGAGCCGGATCAGGCGGCACAGCGCAGTGCGTTCAATGGCTATTGCATGGCTATCGTGCAGACCACCCAGCAGGCAGGAGTCATATCTGTCACTGCCTCTGCATCTGGCTTGAAAAGTGCAAGTACATCGATCACCTGTGCTGTCGCTACACCGCGGGCGGCCATGGTTTAGACACTCGACTGCATCGCTCATCGTGCTCTACATCCACTCACCGCAAAAAGGGTTAACCATGCTCAAGCGCAGAGATTTTTTAAAGCGGGGCGGTGCCGTCACCGCATCCGCACTGCTCGGCAACCGCTCCATTGCTGAGGGTTTATCGGCCGCCGCCGAATCGAGCTCAGGCTCGGCTTCGCACGTTTCCCACTTGCACGCGCCGGAAGCTCCGGTAGGCCTGCTCGTCAACGGCGTGGCCCATCCGCAGGCGATCGATCGCGGCGCAACGCGATTTACCTGGCATTCCGCGACCGACGCCCGTGGCCAGAGACAAACTGCATATCAAATTCTGATTTCCTCTTCCCGTGCAAATCTTGACGCCGGCAGAGGCGACTTTTGGGACAGCGGCAGAGTGGCTTCCGATCGCTCGGCGACGGTGGAGTACGCCGGCAGGGCTTTGCCGCCGGCCGCGCGGTTCTGGTGGAAGGTTCGAATTTGGAACCAATCAGATGAGCCTGGCCCTTTTAGCACGCCCACCCATTTCGATACGGGATTGAATCCAGGCGAATGGACCGCACAGTACATCTGGGACGGAACCCGGAACCTCAATAATTTCGCGTATTTTCGAAAAGTCTTTTCGGCAGCGCGCAAGCCCCGCCTGGCCAAGGTCTACGTCTCCGCGCATAACGATTACATTCTGTGGTTCAACGGAGAGTTGTTGGGCCGGGGACCGGCGCGCTCGGACCCCTATCACTATGGGCAATATAACGGCTTTGATATTACCGGGCTGGTGCGTCCGGGCAGGAATGTATTTGCCGCTATCGGTCATTGGCAGGCCAATTGGCACGACTCCGGCGTGAATGCCGAGCCCGCTTTCCTGCTGGAAGCACATCTCGATTACGACGGAACAGAGCCCTCCCTGATCGGGACGGATTCTTCCTGGAAGGTTCTGGCCCACACGGCGTACTTGGAAGATGATGCAGTGTATTTCGGCGGCGCAGGCGGAGCGAAAAATCGCGCCGCGATCCGCTACGATTCGCGTCTCGAGCCCAAGGGTTGGAGATCGGTCGAATTCAACGACTCGCAGTGGGCTCCCGCAAGTGTGGTGGATCGATCCGGCTTCCGTCTTTTCGCGCAGATGGCGCCTCTCGAACGCGAACAGGCGGCGCTTGCGCCTGTGAGCATCACCCGCGCAGACGATGCATGGCTGGTGGATTTTGGCCGCTGCATTACCGGCTGGCCCAAACTTACCATGCGCGCTAACCGCCCCGGCGACGTGGTGCGCGTGGCCTATTTCCAAATGACCGAGGAGCGCAAGCCCACCGGCTGGGACGAATACACGTGCAGCGGCGATCTGGAAACATGGGATGCGGACTTCGGCCGCCACACGTCGTTCCAGTTGCTCAAGATCACCGGCTATGCGGGAAGGCTGCGCTCCGCAGACGTGCACGGCATGTGGGCCTGGTGCGACGCCGACGTGACCGGCCGCTTCCATTGTTCCAGCCCTCTTTTGAATTCCATCTACACCATGTGCGAGCGCTCAGCGCGGCAGAACGTGCAGCAAGCCATCATCAGCGTGGACGCCAACCGCGAACAGTCCCCGTGGCTGGCCGACAGTTGGAACGTCGGCAACGTCCTGCTCTACAACCACCGCAATACAACCATGGTCGACAAAGTGCTGCGCGATTACGCGGCAGAACAAACGTCCGGCGGAGATTTCTATGCGTGCAGTCCGGCATCCGCGTTCGAAATCGCCGAATGGTCAATGTACTGGCCCATGCTGCTCTGGCAGCAGTACCTGTTTTCGGGCGACATTACACTCCTCGACGAGATGACGCCGCACCTGAAACGCTTCCTCGACTGGATCAAAACCTATCAGGACCCCGAGACCAAGCTGCTCAATCCTCCCGGATGGCGCATCTCCGACTATGCTGGCGGGAATATGCCCAGCGGCGGTTGGAACGTCGCGACCGCCTGCCAATACTGCGAAAACCTGCGCATCGCCGCGCGCATCTTTTCCGTGTTGGGACGCTCCAGCGAAAGCACCGCGTATGCGCAGGCGGCCGAGGAAGTAAAAAACGGCATCAACGCCAATCTCTTTAACGGCGATCACTATCTTGCCCGCACCGACCGCCCGGAGATGTATCCGCTGGCTTCGGCGTGGCCCTTGCGATTTGGCCTGGAGCCGCCCGCAGCCAAATCGAAAATACTTGATGCAATCTTCAGAGAAGCTGGTCCGGAATCTGCCACCTTTAAACTAGGTGGCTATGGTGGCGATGCGTTTTATGACGGACTACTGAGCGCGGGAGCCGCAGAGTTCGTGGTGCGGGATCTGGTCCGCTACCGGCCCATGCTGGAGTCGAACAAGGCCTGTTGGGAGAGCTTTCGTTTGAGCCCCGGCGCTGAGGTAAATCACGCCTGGACCTCTTACCCGGCGTATCTCTTTCTCAAACACATTGTCGGCATTCAGCCCACCAGCGGCGGCTTTGCCACATTTGATGTCAGGCCCGTAACTGGCGATCTCGCTTTTGCCGAGGGAGTCGTTTCCACCGTAAAGGGCCCCATCGTCGTGCATTGGGAGAAAAACTCCGGGGACCGCCTCACGCTGTCCGTCGAGGTGCCTGCGAACACCCAGGCATCGATTTACATTCCCAAGCCAGCCAAGGGAGACTTTGTTCTTCTGGAGTCCGGAAGGCGATTATTGCCGGCCGCACCTAAAGAGGCAGCCCATGAAGTGCACGCAGTCGAAGAAGAGGATGCATTGGTGAAATGTCTTGTGAGCTCGGGGAGTTATCGTTTCGTAATGTTGTCCCGTGCAAACCGCGCCGGAGCTTGAGCTCGCTTTGCAGGCAACCCAATATCGTTGTGATGGATCGCCGAACTATTCATGCGCTTGAAGGTTCCGCTCCTCTCATATTCTGACACTTGGCCAAAATGCCGACGAGGTCGCAAGTGCGAGAAGAGGTCCCGTGGACGTTGTGAGCGCAACGTATGCCTACGGACACTCCTTCGATCTCAACCTTAAAGGGACAAAACAGAAGAAATGGTCGGGGCGATTGGATTCGAACCAACGACCCCCTGCTCCCGAAGCAGGTGCGCTACCAGACTGCGCTACGCCCCGAACCTTAGTGAGTTCTGCCGGAGAATCACGTGACAAGAGTCAGCGTCCGCCCGCGGGTTCACCCCGCCTCCGACTAGATGAGTCTAACAGAAACTCGTGGAATCACGAGTGCCATTGAACTTATCGCTCGAGCGGTCGCTAGCTCTTCTTTGCTGATTGAGGCATCGGAGTCGCGGGCGAAGGCTTGCCCGTGGCTTGCATCGGAGTGGCAGGCGACGGCTTAGCGATCCCACGCTTTCCTTGCGTAGGCTGGACAGGCATTGGCGTCGCCGGTGAAGGCTTGGCGTGCGGATTTGGCTTTGTGATCGTCGACGCGGGTGCTGCACCTGACTTTGCCCCTGGTGTCGACCGGCTAGTTGTGGGAGCGGCCTTCATTAGTCCCGTCGCCGGAGTCATGACCCTGCTGTGCGATGGCCTGCTTCTCCGCAACGGGTAGTGGGATCCCGAAGGAGCGGTCCTTCCGGGAACACCGTACGCCTGACCGTGGCGGACGATTGAGTTCTCGTCAAACGTGTGCGAGTTGGAGCCATCGAAGTGCGCTCCAGGCGGCACCAGGGTGTTGCTGACAAACCGTCCCGGCATCGAACCCAGACGAACCTCGATGCGCGAGCTGTCGATACCCTTCTCCTGCACGAGGTATTGCCGAGCATTGAGTGCGCGCTCTGCGCCGGTCTCCGGATGCTCGTTCGCAGAAGAGTTTCCAACCACAACGAGCTTCGCCCCCGCTTGCTGCTGCATGGTGAGTGCGATGTCGTCCAGGCAGCCCTTCGCCTCGTTGTCTACGCGCGCCGGCCGGCGGTGGTCACGCTCAAAGCTGATGTGGCAGAGGTCCTGCGTCTCCGCAACGATTGGCGTCGGGGGAACGGTCAGCGTGACCTGGGTGTTCGCTTGCGCTGTTTGACCAAGGTCGTCGACCACGTTGCAAGTGACGGTGATAGTGGTAGAGGTGAGTCCCGCGGTTGAGAGTTTCGCCGTTGGCCCGGTCGCCGTAATCTGGCCCGCGCTCGACGTGTAGGAGTACGTAAGTGGGCGATTCTGCGGACTTGTTCCTGTCGTGCTGATGTCGATGACTGTGCCCGCCGTCGCGCTCGCGGGATTCGCTGAGCAGGTGAGCGTCGGCGGTTCGAACGGCTTGATGGTGAATGGCGTCGTGCACGAGGCCTGCTGCCTTGCCTTCATGCCCTGAACGACGTGGGCGCCCACCTCATACTCACCCGGGGCAAGTCCAGTCGTATCGATCGTCGCCTGCGCCTGGTCCGGCTTCAGCTTGCCGCCATTCGTCTTCCACGTATAGGCTGCGGGCTTTTTCGAATCGAAGTTGATCGAGGCGGCCGTAACTGTGATCACATCTCCCGGATATCCGGTCGCCGGCTCTGCCTTGCAGCCCGTAATGAGGACCTTTGGCGGCGTGATCTCACCTAGCTTCACCACGACTCCGCCTGAGAGCTTCATCGCAGAGATTTCCCCGAAGCCACCCTTTACAGCCTCCGGCAGCACGAGCGGGCCATAGACGACCTGTGAATACTGCCAGTCCGCTTGGATGATGCGCACCGCGACATGCTTATGAAAGAACGGCAACGTGTAGTCGAGCCCGCCACCGCCCGTCACGCCCCAGCCCCAGGTCAGCGGTTGATCGACGGGGCCGTTATACCGGCTCCCACCCCCAAGAGTATGCAGAAACGGAATCCACGCGCCGAATGGCACCCGAAGCACGGGGCCGGCTTCCGCCGTGTAGACAAGCTGCGAGCAACCCTCGCCCACGCAATTGGGGTTATAGACGGCATGCTCCCGAACCCCCGAGAAGTAGCCACCCTCCATCGCGATTCCGACGTATCGATTGAAATAACCCGTAACGCTCACGGTTCCGTTCATGTTGTTGACGTCGAAGTACTGTTTGGAACCAACGCCGCTATTTATCGGGTGGAAGTAGCCATATCCGCCGTAGATATCGACCCGTGAGTCCGGATATTCGGTCGCGCTCCTGCTGGCCTGCGCGTTCATGCTCGCGCTCACGCCGAAAAGGCTGGCGGCGACTGCGAGAAGCGCAATCAGCCTTTGGCGGAATGCGAACATACTGACTCCTTGGGCTCAAAACGCGAGCGGCAGAGCACGGCAGAAACTCTCCGGGCAAACCTGCTGGAGCCATTCTGGCGTTCCGCCACGAGTTCCACAAACCTCGCTCGATGTAGACAGTGGTGCAACGGGTGTGTAGTTGCAACATCCCCCAAGCGGGCCGTACACTAGCACCATGAAGGGCATGCCTCACTCTTGCTGGCCGCTCGGCTGTTGTTGCTGCTGACACCGCCCTCCCATGGGTTGGATCGATGCGAAACGCGTCTCCTGCCCTCCCTTTACCGACAAAAACCATAAGCAACTGGTTCGTGCCTTGAAGCTTTGGGCCAGTGCTCGTCTATCCATCCCTCTTTCGGAGGCCTCCATTGCCGGCGACCGCAAACGAAACCGCATCCAAAGTTGACCTGCTACAGCACCAACGGTTGAACCATCTTGAGGCTCTTGAGGCCGAAAGCCTCTACATCCTGCGCGAAGCCGTCGCAGAGTTTGCTCGGCCGGTGATGCTCTACTCCATTGGCAAGGACTCGAGTGTCATGTTGCGCCTGGCACAGAAGGCGTTCTATCCCGGCAGGATCCCATTTCCCCTGTTGCACGTGGACACCAGCTACAAGTTTCGCGAGATGATCACGTTTCGCGACTCCTATGCGCGCGAAATTGGCGCGGAGCTGATCGTCCATCGCAATGAGGAGGCCATTGCCGCGGGCGCGAGCCCGTGGACACTGGGCACGCAAAACTGCTGTGGTGCCCTCAAGACCCGTTCGCTGCTGGATGCGCTGGCAGAGGGAGGGTTTGATGCTGCCTTCGGTGGCGCGCGCCGCGATGAAGAAAAAAGCCGAGCCAAGGAGCGCGTCTATAGCTTTCGTGACGCACATGGGCAGTGGGACCCGAAGAATCAGCGGCCCGAGCTTTGGAGCCTCTATAACTCGCGCCTCCGCAAGGGTGAGTCGATACGCGTCTTCCCTCTGTCGAACTGGACGGAGCTGGACATCTGGCTCTACCTCTACGCAGAGCAGATTCCAATCGTTCCGCTCTATTTCGCGGAAGAGCGCCTCGTCGTCAATCGTGCAGGAACCCTGACGCTAGTGGACGAAACGACTCGCCTGCTCTCGCATGAGCGTCCAGAAAAAATGCGGGTCCGCATGCGCTCGCTCGGCTGCTCTCCCTGCACTGGCGCCATCCGTAGCGAAGCAGACACGCTGCCGAAGATCATCGAGGAGCTGATTGGCTTCCGCCGTAGCGAGCGCGAAAACCGCGCCATCGACCACGATGAAGAGGGCTCCATGGAGTTAAAAAAACGGGAAGGATATTTCTGATGGCTTCGACTGCCGTTACACCCGGCCATTCCTCGCACTCGGAGATCGCGCGCGAGCAAGCATTTCGTGACTTCCTCGATCGCCATCTCGACCAGGAGATGCTCCGCTTCACGACCGCCGGCAGCGTGGACGACGGAAAGAGCACGCTCATTGGACGCTTACTGCATGACACCAGGAGCGTCTATGAGGATCAACTCGCTTCCATCCGCGCCAGCCGCGTCAATCGCTCGGCTGGAGAGCTTGACCTGTCGCTCCTGACCGACGGCTTGCGCGCCGAGCGTGAGCAGGGAATCACGATCGATGTCGCCTACCGGTACTTCTCAACCGCGAAGCGGAAGTTCATCATCGCTGACACGCCGGGACACGAGCAGTACACGCGCAACATGGCAACCGGCGCATCCACCGCGGACGTCGCCATTGTGCTCATCGACGCGAAGGCGTTCGTCAAGGCCGGAGGTCTGCTGCCTCAATCGCGGCGGCACACCTTTATCGCAAGCCTCCTGCGCATCCCGCACATCGTCGCGGCCGTCAACAAGATGGATCTTGTCGACTACTCAGAGGATATCTTCCGTGAGGTACGCAGCCAGTTTCTTGAGCTCGCGCGCAAGCTGAAGCTCCGCAGCGTAGAGCTAATTCCCGTGAGTGCGCTCGCCGGTGACAACGTCGTCGAGCCATCCAACTCGATGTCCTGGTACGAGGGCCCTACGCTTCTCGAATATCTCGAGACAGTTCCTCTACAGACGCGTGGCTCGATCTCCGAGCCGTTGCGCTTTCCCGTTCAATTGGTGCTTCGTCCCGACGCCGTGTTCCGCGGCTTTGCCGGCCGGGTCGAGCGCGGTGAGCTGCGCGTCGGGCAGACCGTTCGGGCTCTGCCGAGCGATCAAATCACCCGCGTGAGCAGCATCGTGACATACGACGGCGAACTCAACGCCGCCAGTGCGCCACAGAGTGTTACCGTCACACTGGAAGACCAGATCGATCTCAGTCGTGGCGAAATGCTGGTTGACGCGGAAGCCGAAGCTCCTGTGCGAAGCAACGCCTTCAGCGCAACGATGGTCTGGATGAGCGAGCAATCACTCGTTGTTGGACAAAGCTACGTCCTCAAACACACCACACGCGTTGTCCGCGCCGAGGTTCGCTCCATCCATCACCGTGTAGATGTAGTAACGGCAGAACATCATCCGGCCTCGGCGCTGCAGATGAATGACATCGCTGAGGTCGAGTTCGAGACAAACCTCCCGCTGTTCTTTGATCGCTATGAAGACAACCGTCCGCTGGGGTCCTTCATCCTGATCGACCCGATAACCAACGCAACTGTCGCCGCGGGCATGATCGCAGCGTCCGCGAACAGCCATCAGAAAACCCCTGTTTCTTCGAGACCTGATCCCGCGTTTCTCTGGTTCCCTGGGGACCCTGGCGCTGCACTCCGTGTTCGCGAGATTCTCCAGCAAGCGCACAAGATACTCGTCGACGTTGACGATCCGCTTATTCCGGAGTTGACTTTGCCGGCTGTCGTCCGCGCTCTGCAACTCGCTCGTGTTCCGGCCATATCCACACGCGCTCCTCTGCATCCGGCCGTTCTGGAGGCCATGAGGAAGATCGCCGGAGACGGATGGATCGAACAGGAAGAGGAGCTCCATGCGTGGATAAAGGAACAGCAATGAGCGATACCATGCTGAACCAGCTTTCCGATGTGGAGGGACTGACTGCGGAGCAGCTGGTCGCTGACGTTGTCCGTTTCTCCGCCGGCCGCGACGTTTGCGTCACCAGCAGCTTTCAAACCGAGGACATGATCGTTCTCCATCTCCTTCGCCGGCACCTGGGCGATGTTCCCGTAATTTTTCTCGAGACCGGTTATCACTTCCCGGCACTCCTCGAATACCGCGATCGCCTGGTCCGCGACTGGAAGCTCAACCTTGTCAACGCGCTTGCGCTGACCTCCGTTGCAGAACACGAGGCGCAGTTCGGTCTGCTCCACATCATCAATCCGACGCAGTGCTGCCAGATCCGCAAAGTCGAGCCGCTCATGCGGTCGCTCGAACCCTTCACCTGGTGGTTCACAGGCCTCCGTCGTGAGCAGTCGCCCACGCGCGCCAATCTGAAAAAGCTCGAGGATCACCGCCTGCCAACCGGGAAACAGATGAAGAAGATTAGCGTTCTGGCAGACTGGACCTGGGATCGCGTCGAGGCCTACGCTCGCGAGCATGACATTCCGCGACTCTCGCTCTACGATGAAGGCTACACCAGCATTGGCTGCGAGCCGTGCACGGCTCGCCCGGTTGCTGGTGCGGATCCTCGCAGTGGCCGATGGGGCGGAAGAAAGCTGGAGTGTGGCATCCATACTTTCAGCGAAAAGTCTTAGGCGAGCCTCAAGTCGATGCCACTGATGGAGTGACGAATGCGGGAGCGTCGAGCGATCGTCGAACGTTGGGAGCAGGGGAATACCGCGGCTCTCGTCACCCTGGTCCGCGTAGAAGGCTCCAGTTACCGCCGCCCAGGTGCCCGTCTGTTGGTTACGGCCGACGGCAATACAGTCGGCGCGATCTCGGGCGGTTGCCTCGAAGCCGAAGTTGCGAAGAAAGCGCGATGGGCTGCACGCAGCGGTGCGATCGTTGAGCGTTTCTCGACGATCTTCGATGACACGGTAGAGATTCCGTACGGTCTCGGATGCGGCGGCACACTGGACTTGCTTTTCGAGCCAACCGACACTCCCGAAGCTGCGGCACTCTTGGAAGTGATGCGAGAGTCCCTCGCTGGCCTGCGCCGAAATGTTGTGACCTGGCTTCCCGAGAACACCCAGCCCCTGCGACGTGCCGTGTACGACGAATCCGGAACGGCTCTCTTCGAAAGCGCAGGGACCTCACCGCGCGGGCTCATCTTCGACGAGTGGCTCGAACCTCCGCAAAGGTTGCTCCTCCTCGGCGCCGGGGATGATGCACAACCGATGACACAGTTCGCTGCCCTCCTGGGATGGAGAAGCATTGTTCTCGACGGTCGTGCACAACTCGCTCGCCCCGGGCGCTTCCCCTCGGCCGAAGCCGTAATCGCATCAACCGATCTTGGCAGCGTTCTCCCACGGCGCGAGGATGCAGTTGTCATCATGGGTCATAGCTATGAGCAGGATCGCTCATGGCTAACCGCCCTTCTGCCGCATCAACCACGCTATCTTGGACTTCTCGGCTCTCGTCACAGGAGTGCGCTGCTGGTGAGTGAGGCCGCAGCGACGCTCGGTTGGACACTGGATCAGGCGTGTCAGAATCTCTTCGCACCCATAGGCCTCGATCTCGGCGGCGATGGCGCCGAGGCGATCGCGTTGGCTACTATCGCGGAAATCCAGGGTTGTTGCCAAGGTAAGCTGGGACACTCGCGCCGCGTGACACCAGAGCTCATTCTCGAACAGGTAGCGCTAGGCAGCTCTTCGCGCTATCTCCAGTGTGCGCAGTGAATGTCGCCGCCGTCGTATTGGCGGCAGGCGCATCGCGCAGGTTTGGACGTCCCAAGCAAGATGTTGTTATTGCAGGGGAAACACTACTGGATCGCGCCGTCCGCCTCGCGCGCGAAGCGTCCCTTTTACCGGTGATCGTGGTTACCCGTGCAGAATCGGTGCACAGCATGGTTTTGGAATCGGACGCTTCTGTGATTGTCGCAATCAACCATGAAGCCGGCGAGGGCCTTGCGTCTTCGATACGTTGTGGCATTGCGACTGCATCGAGCTATGAAGTTTCAGGTGCAGTCATTCTCGCCTGCGACCAGCCAGCGCTGCGTGCCGATCATTTGCGTGCACTCGTTGAAGACAAGCATCGCGTGACAGGCTCCGCCTATGCGGGTTCGATTGGCGTACCCGCATATTTCCCCGCAACCTCTTTCCCATTGTTGATGCAACTCCGTGGCGACGCGGGCGCGCGCAAACTTCTTATCGGTGCACACGCGATCTGTGCGGAAGA
>DATNGO010000089.1:0-15450 GCA_035605855.1 Acidobacteriaceae bacterium
GAGGCGGCCAGCCGCCGTCTTGGTTCGATACGCATGAAGATTCTCCCCTAGGCGAGTTGGTTGGTCGTTAGCCAAGCTCACATTGGGCGGCCGATTCGCGCTTCAGCGCTGCAAGTGCAGTCCTCCGAAGAACCACAATACGAGGAGTACGACCAATACCAAGCCAAGAGCCCCGCCGAGCCCCGAACCACCGTAACGACTGTACCCGTAATAGCCACCGCCGCCGAGAAACAGAACGAGCAGGACGACACTCAGGATTATTCCCATGTTGATAGCCTTCTTGGACTTCGTTCATCGCCGGGCACGGAGGCCCACAACCCACTCCCGCCAGTGCCACCTGCAGCAAGCACGGTCTCACACCGGCATTGGCGGGACTGTAGGTTGCGCGTCATCAGCCGCGGCGTCGGTGCGCTGGCGCACGCACGACTTTGCCCCATGCCTCGCAGCAGCCCGTTGCCGGCAGCAGTCGAAGACAACAGCGACCACCGGCTTCCGACGGTCATCCGCAGGGGCCGAGGAGTGATTTGGGCGTCGCTCGTACATCCGGGCACGCGGGACTTCGTTGCGCTGCGCCGGAGCAGCGCGGTGAATTCGCGGGCGTTCACGGGTCGACTGAAGTAGTAGCCTTGGCCCTCGGCACAGCCCCACTTGCGCAGAAACGCAAGCTGTCCCCGCGTTTCCACGCCTTCCGCAACGACCCGGATCTGCAGGCCTTTGCCCATGCCGATCACGGCGCTGACGATGCTGGCATCATCGGCATCCGTCGGAAGATTACGCACGAACGACTGATCGATCTTCAAGGTGTCGATCGGAAAGCGCTTCAGGTGATTCAAGCTCGAATAGCCCGTGCCGAAATCATCGAGCGCAATCCGCACGCCGAGGTCGCTCAACGAATGGAGCACGGCCGCGGTCGAATTCGAGTCGTGCATCAGGAAGGTCTCGGTCAGCTCGAGCTCCAAATCCTGCGGGACCAGGCCATGCTCCTCGAGAATGCCGCCGACACCTTTCACGAAACCATTGTCGCGCAATTCCACCGTGGAGATGTTGATCGCGATGCGCATCGGCGGCAGGCCTGCGGCCCGCCACGCCCGCGATTGGCGGCAGGCTTCGTGCAGAACCCACCGGCCGATCGCCGTGATGAACCCGGATTCTTCGGCAATCGGCACGAATTGTGCCGGCGGCACGAGTCCGCGCTGCGGGTGACGCCAGCGGATGAGAGCCTCGACGCCAATGAGCTCCCCCGAGTCCAGACTCATGGTCGGCTGATAGTGCAATACGAATTCGTGGCGTTCGATGGCGCGGTGCAGTCCGCTTTCGAGGGATTGTCGATAGGCCGTGTTCCCGCTCATGTCCGGCTCGAACAACCGATAGGTGTTGCGCCCGGTAGCCTTGGCACGGTACATCGCGAGGTCCGCGTGCTTCAGCAACGTCTCCGCCTCCATCCCGTCATCGGGGTAAATGACTATTCCGATGCTCGCGGTGAGATGCAGATCCCGCTGGTCGATGCGATGCGGCATGCTCAGGGCAAGGAGTATTTTCTCGGCGCTGATGGCCGCGTCCGCCGGACAAGCCACTTCGGAGAGCAGGATCACGAATTCATCGCCTCCCTGCCGGCTGACGGTGTCCGAGCTGCGTACGCAGGCAAGAAGCCGCTCTGCCACCGATTGCAGCAAGCGGTCGCCGATGGCGTGCCCGAGGGAATCGTTGACGCTCTTGAAGCGATCCAAGTCCAGGAACAACAGCGCCAGCTTTTGTTGGTGACGGCGAGCCAGCGCC
Organism: Acidobacteriaceae bacterium; assembly: GCA_035605855.1. Taxonomy (GTDB): domain Bacteria; phylum Acidobacteriota; class Terriglobia; order Terriglobales; family Acidobacteriaceae; genus Granulicella. The sequence continues at coordinate 1,777 of DATNGO010000089.1, forward strand.
AGCGCCTGGGTCAGCCGGTCGTTCAACACGATCCTGTTGGGCAGATCGGTGAGGCTGTCGTGCTGCGCCAGATGAGTCATCTTGAGCGACAGCGCCCGCGTCATGCTCACGTCGCGAAGCACCATGACGGCGCCCGTCACGCGTCCCCGGCGATCGTGGATGGGTGCGGCGGAGTCTTCGACGGCGGCTTCGGTGCCATCGCGCCGGATCAGGACGCAGTTTGACTTGAGCCCGACGGTCTTGTTTTCCAGAATTGCGAGCGTCATGGGATTCTGTACGCTCTCGCGGGTGGTGACGTCGGCGACTCGCAGCACCTCCTCACACGGACGGCCTGCCGCCTCCTCGAGCGCCCAGCCGGTCATGCTTTCGGCGACGGCATTGAGATAGGTCACACGTCCGCCGACATCGGTGCTGATGACCGCATCCCCGATGGAGTTGAGGGTGACCTGTGCGCGCTCTTTCTCCTCGAACAGCGCCTCCGCGTTCGCGGCACGCTCGACCATGCTGCGTAGCGTCTTCGACAATAGGTCGCCATCCAGGTGCGCTTTGAGCAGATATTCGTGCGCCCCGCGCTGAACAGCGAGCTTGGCGACATCCTCGTCCTGCGAAGCGCTTAGAACCAGGATCGGAATCTCAGGCGCGAGTCGAAAGAGGCGTTCAAAGGTGTCAATTCCACGGCTGTCGGGCAGGAAGAGGTCGACGAGCACCGCCACTATGGCATCCACCGTTTGCCTTCCCGGCTTGCCTTCCTTGGCGAGGCGCTTCAGGCCCTCGGAGCAGAGTCTGACCCGTTCGACCTGGAAAGCGCCATCGCTCGAGTGCATGAGCGCCTCCCGAACGGAGTGGGCGTCCTGGCAGTCAGCCTGGATTAGAAGTATGGTTTGCGACACGAGCTATTGCGCGGCAAAGTGTTCTGAGAATGCATTCGAGCGAACCCGCCGCGCAGCCGTCTGTTGGGTCGCGTACAAGACACACTCGCGTCTGTAGCGCCGGTCCTCGAAACGGCCCTACGTTCGCCTCCGCGCCGATCGCACTGGCCATTTCGGCTGCGGTGCATCACCAGGCCGCGATTGCTCGCTCGTGCGTCGTAAAGCCATGCCGTCGCGTCACGATCTGAGATTCTCATGTCAATCATCGGCTGCATCATTCTCGGGCTCATTGCCGGCTACATCGCGAGCAAGATCGTCAACCGAACCGGAAAAGGCTTCGTCGTGGATATTCTTCTGGGCATCGACGGCGCCGTCGTCGGTGGCTGGTTGTTCCACGGCTTCGGCATGCGGGGCGTGAATGGAGTCAATCCCTACAGCTTTCTTTTGTCACGATCGGGCGATCGTGGTCCTGGTCGCGTATCATGCGCTGTTCCCACGCCTCTCGCCCTGCTGCCAGGAGCTGCTTGACTCTGCGGTCACTCCTGAACGCGGAGGTCTTATGAGCGATCGAGTCAGCGGGGTACTGATGAGGTGGGCGAGCACTCATGAAGCCGGCACGCCCCGCCTTCAACGGAGCGCACTACGCGGTCGATGCACAGATCCTAGTGGACGGCGCAAGCCATGGGCTTGGCCGTTGGCAATCCGCACCACCGGGCCGCGGGGCGGGAGGACACCGAACCGTCGCTGCTGACCTTCCTCCTGGAGGTCGCAGGGCTCGCCACCGCCAACGACCGTAGGGTCGAGCTTTTGGCGTTGCTCACCATGAGCTCTCCGCAACCCCTGGCCTCGATCTACCGTGCAGCCTGACGGGCTGCGCTCAAATCGTGGTTCGTCGTGGATTTGGATGCGGAGATTGAAGAAAGTGCGGCTCGGCTTCGCACCGTTTGCAGGTTGAAGCTGGCGGATGCGGTCCAGGCGGCGACTGCACTGGCGATCGGTGCCGGCGCGCTGGTGACGCACGACCGTGCCTTCTCGGCTCTGGGCGAGCTGCGTGTCCTGGGCGTGGAGAGCAAGGACTCCCCCCGTGAGGAAGGGGCCGATCCTCCTCACCACGACGAGCATACTCGAGCGCGCAACTGGAAGCGGCCGAGACAGCCGTAGCGAGCCTGCCTTAATCATCGGCCGCCTCCGCTGCGAGATCAAGTCGTGGGTGCAGCGAGGTTTCCGCACGCAACGGTCAACTCATGATTCGCCGGCGAGGCTTGCACGCTCACAAAGTAGTCGCCTCCGGTTGGCGTATCGAGCGCCACAGTGGCTTTCGAGGAACCTGTGCCATCGGCTCCGACTCGCAGCGGCGGGTAGTTCTCCAGAGTACCGAATACTCCCTCATCCGCGCCACACTGTCCGCGATGAATGGCCCAAGGGTGCACGCCGCCAGGCGATGTGTTTCCGAGTGTCATCGCGACCTCCGTGGTTCCCCGCTTCACCCCTGGTGCCATGGACGCCGATCCGTTCATTTGCACGGCACCCGCAAGCTGCGATGGACTGGCGATACGCGCGTGCCAGCTGCTGTTGAGAGTCACGTTCGCGGCGCTCATCTCGACGGCCGACTTCGGTTGAAATGTGCTGCAGGCGCCGAGCGCGAGCGCTGTGGCGACGAGAGCAAGGGATCGAGGGCTTGTCATAGGTACTCCAACGCCGCTAAGTTTCATAAGTCTCTCCAGTTCTACGCACTCTGTTTCGTCAATATCGGATACCTGCGTACACAAGCCTCGAGATCGTTCGGCGCACCCTTACCTGAGCCGCATCTCATTCTCGACGGCCGCGACACCGCCGATGCCACGCACATCCGCAAGCGCCTGCTCTATGTTGGCGTGCGATCTCACGAATCCACTCAGTTGAACCTGTGGCTCTTGAAGGTCTCGACGCTGATTTCGTCAGACTTCAGTGACGGATCGTTGAACAGCGCCGCCTTCACCTTCGTCGTGATGGCGCTATCGTCGATGTATTGCCCCGTGCTATCGCGTGTTGTCGTTGCGGCGCAACCCGCGGCGGCCAAGCACACGAGTGCGGTGAAGATATGAACATACGATTGACTGCCGTCATGAGATTCCCGGTGCTCGTCGAGCCTCGATGTGAGCCTATGCTCACGCGCCGTTCCGGTCTGTGCGTCGGCGCACCAAGCCGATAGCCGCAGAGGCTTCAGGCGGCGCCGTCCGCGTGGCACAGGCAGGTCGCTCCGCATCCAAGATCGGGGGCTCGGCATCGGCCGAAAATTGGTAGCAGTCTCGTTCCCGCGGGGCCGCGTTACTGCGCTCGGTGCTGGCTCGGGACGGGGAGGAGAGTCGGCCGTTCAACGGGCCGCGAAACGCTGCGGCGCTCGAGGTGTCCCCCGAGCATTGCTAAATCGCCTTACTCAGACGCACCGACCGCAATGTCGGCCAGGGCCCGACCCGTCTCCAACGGGTACGGATCGTGCCGCTGCGGCAGGAGGCGATCGGTCTCCTTCTTGACCACGGCATAGCACTCGCAACAAAGCTGTTCCAGGCGGGGCCTGTCCACCACCGTGATCCGCCCACGGGCGTAGCGGATGACCCCGAGCTTCTGCAGCTTGCCGGCAGCTTCGGTGACACCTTCACGACGTACGCCGAGCATGTTGGCAATGAGCTCCTGGGTCATCGTCAACTGGTTGGAGGGCAGCCGGTCCAGAGACAGCAGCAGCCAGCGGCACAGCTGTTGGTCGACCGAGTGATGCCGATTGCAGACGGCGGTCTGGGCCATCTGCGTGATCAGCGCTTGCGTATAGCGCAGCAGCAGAAGCTGCATCGCCCCATTACGGCGAAACTCCTCCTTGAGCCGCTGTCCGACGAGGCGATACGCAGACCCGGCACTCTGCACGATGGCCCGGCTCGGGGTCGTTTCTCCGCCCATGAACAGTGCCACCCCGATCAGACCCTCATTGCCCACCACCGAGATTTCCGCCGAGGCTCCGTCCGCCATCACGTACAGCAGCGATACGATGGAGTCGGTCGGAAAGTAAACGTGGCGCAGGACATCCCCGGACTCGTACAAGACCTTGCCGAGCGCCATCGGGACCTGCTGCAGATGCGGATAGACGCGCTCGCGCTCGGGCGGTGACAGTGCAGCCAGCAGGAGATTTTGTGTGGGATCGTGGAGGTCGGGCATGGGAATCACACTCGTTGTCGATAAGCGGATGCTGGACTTCGCCACCATCCATCAGCTTCGCCACGGCGAAGTCGCTACCCCACGGCAGCGGATATTAGCAGGTCCGCTCCTGCGTACGGTAGCGGACACACAGGTGCCGCTCCGCGCACCTCCTAATCCCAGGAAGCTACGAGGGCCACCGCACCGACGGACGGCAGGGGACCGGTCAGGCTGACCGTGTCCTTTGCCCCACTGTCGCGATGGATGGCGGACAATTTCAGAGACCGTGCGGGTGATTGAAAATGACGCTCGCGACTGCAACCTCTAGCCTCGAAGCCCGCTTTGACCCCTTTCTCTATGCGGCGGTTCGAGAAGACCCAAACGGTATGCCCCTGACGGTGCTATCGGTCCTCGCACGCATGGACATCGACCCCTGGGAGGAGGCCGCCAGGCTCGCGCAGCTTCCGGGCGAGGTCGCCGCTCGGGCCTTGGCAGGACTGATCTCGGGCTTACCCAAGAGTTCCGCGACGCCTCCGGACAGCGGAACGATTGCTGCTCGGCTGATCACTCTCTTGCCGCGCTGGGAACGCGAGACCACAGCACAAAGGGACTCCTCTCGCGGACCGCGCGCGATCCAGGTCCCCAACCGGGCGACGATCGTCGCGCGGGCGGTCCTGCTTCTGATTGTTCTCGCCCTGTTACTCGTCAGCCAGTGGGTTGTGGTGAGCCATCTGGCGCCCCTGCCCGCGAACAAACCGCTGGCGACACCAGCCACGGTGGCTCCAGCGCCGGCAACGCGGCCGGACGCTCCGCCATGAGGCTCGGCCGGCACGGCTGCTGCAGCTCGGAGCTGCCCGCACCAATGGATCTTTGGCCAGCATCACATCCTGTTTAGAGGCCGCATTCCATTGGGGAAACCTTCCATGAATCTCCATCTCTCAATTGGACCACTCGTGTCACTGATTGCAGGCATCCTGATCCTCGTGATGCCGCGCCTGCTGAACTACATCGTCGCAATCTATCTGATCATCATCGGATTGCTGGGATTGTTTGGCAGCGGCACTCTTCATCTGCATTAGTTCGAGCGAGGGTGAGCCACGTACGGCTGAGCTGCTGCCGCTGCGCCACTCGCTCGGGTCCATCGCGTACGGGTACGCCACCCGATCGGCCGCGCGGATGTCGGTGACGGCCGTCACATACAGAGGTAGCTGGGAGCCGAGCCGTTTGGGAGACTCCACTCTGGCCGTTGGTGTCGGTACTCTGGCGCGCGGAGGCCCTGGTCGTTGGTTTGTCAGCGCTGATAGGCTGTTCTGCCATGTTCGCCGCCGCACCGATCTCGTCGCGATTCGCAAGTATGCTGCGAAGCCGGTGGCGAAATGCTCGCCGCTCGTTCGCCTCGCTCCGCTCACGCGGCTGCTGGAGATCAGTATGTCACCGTCTTCTTGGCTCGTTCTCGGACTCATTGCCGGCTTCATGGTCCGCAGGATCGTCATCCGGCGAGGGCGTGATCGTCGACACGCCGTCGAGAATCGTTGGCGCGAGCGTGGGCGCCGCGGTGGTCACGCTCGCCTACCACACTACGTTTCGCAGCTTTCGTAACGGTGGCGCCTGATTCGCCGGGGTTCGCTGGAAGCTCGGCGTCATCCGTTATGCCCGCGGGAAAATCACGGTACTCGACCGGCCGGCGCTGGAACGGCTGTGCTGCGAGTGCTATGCCGTGGTCAAGAAGGAGAGCGATCGCCTGCTGCCACATCTTCCCGCGGCAGACTGACGGTAAACTCGCTCCCTTGGCCGAGGCCGGCGCTCGCCGCCGACACACTGCCCTCGTGCAACTGCACCAGTTGGCGCACCAGGGCGAGTCCGATACCGAGCCCCGCCCAGGAGCGCGGATTCACCTCATCGACCTGCCGGTAAAGGTCGAATACGTACGGCAGCGCTTCCTGGGCGATACCGATCCCGGTGTCTCGCACGCAAACGACTGCGTGGCCACCGTCTGACAAATGCACGGAGACAGCGATCTCCCCTCCAGCGTCCGTGTATCGCGATGCGTTCGCCAGGAGGTTCACGAATACCTGCTCCAAACGCTCGGGATCCGCTCGCAGCCACACCGGCTCCACCGGCACTGCGATGCTCAGCTGCTGGCGGCGCTCGTTGGCTTCCGACTCGACCGTCTCGACCGCATTGCTCACGGCTGCACGCAGGTCCATGCGTTCGCGCAGCAAACGCAGATGTCCATGGCGGATGCGTGACACGTCAAGCAGGTCATCGACGAGCCGCATCATGCGGCGGACCTGTCGATCGATGATGGCTTGCGCCCTCCGTTGCGCGTAAGTCTGCCCTGGCTCGCTTTGCAGAAGGCCGACGCTATTTTTGATCGCCCCCAAGGGGTTGCGCAGCTCATGTCCAAGCATCGCCAGAAGCGCGTCCTTGCGCCGGTCGGCGTCGACCAGCTCCTCGACCCACGACTGTGCTTGGCGCAGGGTGCAACTGGGCTCAATATCATCGGCAGCGCCGCCGAGTACTCGGGCGCTCCCGGCAACGACGGCCAAAACGGGCGATGGGCGTATCCGCGGTGCTACTTCTCGCATAGACCCTCCTCGTCCGGACATGGGGCGGTTGTCGGCTCGAGAGCTGGAGCTTATCGCTGCGGCGAGACGCGCTCTGTACGGTATTGCACATAAGGCGCGCGCCCGAATACCTTGCGTCGCCATTGCGGATTTCACGACACGAGGGGTAACTGACGCACCCGTCGGCCGTGTTTGCGAGCCTCCACCGGAGGGGGGTCTGCCTTTCTTACGCCGGGTGCCGGCGGGGTCTCGCCTCGCAATCCCGCGTTCGGGCGGCCGGTTCTCGGCCCCTTGGCCGCCCACGGAGCCGAGAAATGCCCGCGCACCTTGGCCGTGATCTGCCGATCGGTCATCTTATCCGCGACCAGGATCGCAACCAGTCGTCCACCCAGCTTGCGCTTCACGAGCCGTCTTTTCAGCTCGCCCTTGGCCTCGCCCGGGCCGAGAATGATGTACGACTCCGCGCTGCGCAGCACGGCGATCACGGCGTCGTAGAAGATGTTGAGCTCTGCCGTGAGCGCCTCTTCACGATGGTCGTCGGCGGGCACCTGCTGTGCCTCATAGCGCCCTTTCAATGGCGAGTCTCCCGAGCGTTGCAGGTGCTTTTCGACCTTCGAGACGATGAGCACCGTGCGCTCGCCGGCGGCAGTCATCAACACGATCAGCGCCTTGCGATGGTCAATCCAGACGCCGGCTTTGACTTTCATGGATATGAGCTCGAGCAGCCGCTCATCGGGGTGGCCTCCTGCCGCATGTAGGTGGATTTGGGGTATGCCGTTGTTCGGACCCAGCGCTCCCGGGTGCGGACTTGCAAGTCGCCGCCCTGCCCCGCGTCGCGCTGACCGAATCTCGAGCGCGCAAGCTCAGGACGCGTCCCGGCGGCGCGCGTCGCTGCATCCATCCCGCAGGCCCTTGCCCACACCGAATGGCGCACACGGTCATGCTGCGGTCCGCGCGGGAAGCGGAGCTTCGGGCGACTCCATCCGCTCCAGTCCTCCGTTTGCCTTCACGGCCTCGTTCCCTGCCAGCGCAAGACCCAGGATTTTGGCGGACGGATTCAGGCTGTCGACCATCGAGCTCGGCATCAGGATCGTGGCCCCTCGTTCCTTGGTCGTTTCGTAGATGATGTTCATCGCTCGAAGCTGCAGCGCCATGGGATGCCCGACATAAGTGTCCGCCGCTGCGACGAAGCTGCTGGCAATCGCAGCTTCCGCCGAGCCGAGAATCACGCGCGCCTGCTTCTCGCGCTCAGCCTGGGCCTGGCGAGACATCGCGTCCTGCAAAGCCGCTGGAATGGCGACATCGCGGATCTCCACCGAGCTCACCGATATGCCCCATGGAGCGGTCTTTTCACCGATCTCGACCTTCAGTTGCTCATCGGCCTGCTTGCGATCGGACAGCAGCGTCGCAAGCACCGACGAGCCGATCATCTCGCGAAGTGAGGTCTGGGCGACCCGGTCCATGGCCTGGCGGTAATCGGTGATGGCTAGCGCGGCCTTCTCCGCATCGTGAACGTGCCAGAACACGATGGCATCGACGTTCACCGGCACCGTGTCTCTCGTCAGCGCCTGCTCGGCGTTGAAAGCCGTGGTCTGAATACGCGCATCGATGATCGCGATCACGGAATCGAGGACCGGGATGATTGCGAAGAGGCCCGCGCCCCTGACGCTCTGCAGTTTGCCGAGCCTGAGGATCACGAACTTCTGCCAGACGTTGGCCATTTTGAGCGACGAGCCGAGCAGGACGCCCGCCGCGAGAAGGGCGAGCCCGAGATACAGATTGACCCAGTAGCCGACGGCAACCGCCGCGGCAAGGAAGGCGAGGACAAGGAATGAGGTGACGGGATTCATAGGGGTTGCTCTGTCTACGCACTTGCGATTCTTCGAGGATACCCAGCGTGGTCCGTATCATCAGTGCGCCGGCGCACTGACCTGAGACGAGCACAGCGCCGCCTAGCCTGCGCGGCGGTCTCAACAGCGCAGCAAGCACTACATAAGGATGCATGCCGCGCATTGTAACGGTGCATCCGATTCTGGCCCACTGCCTCAGTCGCTCTCGGCGACCCTGATGTCGCTGTGCACTTTCTTCACATGAGCGGTTGCACGCGCAATCGCTACTGCTCGATCCGCCGCTTTCTTGGTCTTGACGCTGCCACTCAGCCAGACCACTCCGTCCTTGTCGGTATCGACATGAATGTCGCCCAGACTGCTCATGTGCTCAGCGGCCAGCTTCGTTTTGATTTTCGTGGTGATGGCCGAGTCCTTCACGAATGCCACCGCATGCGCACTGTCGGTATCGGAGTTCTGGGCTGTCACGGTCACCGCGCTGCCGAGCAAGGTGGCCAAGATCGCGCAGCTCATCGCAAGGTATGTTCTCATGGGCCTTTCCTCACGTCTTTTCGGCCTCCATCATCCCGCACGCTTCTCCCATGTTCCGTTCGCTGCCGTACGCTCGGAAGAGAAGGCAACGATCGTAGCCTCTCGCCGACCGGACCCCTGCCGCAGGAAGGTGATCATGATCACCAGCCCTACCGCGCCAGCCAGCACGAGCGACAGCGCCGTCGAGCGTTCGGGACGTACACCTTGCGCCTCAGGATGCGTGTGCTAGCACACCGACGGAGCGGTCTCCGGGGCACATCATCAGCATCGTTCCTATCACACGTATTGCTTCAAGCAGTGCGCGCGAGCATGCCGGTGATCTACCGGTGTGGCGAGACTCAGACGGGCTCAAGGGCGCGGAGGCAAGAAATGGTGACGGGAAGGGGCATCGCGTGACTCAAACGAGGCGTCCGCTGCTGGCAGTGACGCACGACTCCACACGTGAAAGGCGGCGGGGGCCTCCACCCGTCACAGTTCCGACCGGCAACAGCGTCCTGGCGGCTCTGCTCGCGAGCGAATACAAGCATCTTCTTCCCAAGCTCGAGCATGTAACACTGAGCCGAGGAGAGACGGTCTATCGGGCGGATCAGAGAATCGAAGCCGTGTACTTCCCTGAGGACGCCGTGGTCGCGATGGTCGACAGCATGGACGATGGACGAACGGTGGAGGTCGGCATCATTGGCCGCGAGGGGCTCGTCGGCATCAATATTTTCCTGGGCGGCATGGTCACCCCCGACAAGGCGATCGTGCAGCTCTCGGGGGGCGCGATGAAGATGCGGGCGAGGGACCTGCGCAAGGAATTGCGCTTCGGGAGTCCGCTGCAGCGGCTGCTGCGGAGTTATGGCCGGGCGTTTCTCGCGGTGGTCAGCCAGTCCGTGGCTTGCAGCCAGCACCACGACGTCGAGCAGCGCTTGGCCCGTCTGCTGCTCACGATGAGTCGCTACGCGGGCTCCCGCGAGCTTCTGATGGTCCACGAGTCCATCGCCGCCCTCCTCGGTGTGCGTCGCGCCGGGGTTACTGTGGCTGCGCGCAACCTACAGACGGCCGGCTTGATCGGCTATCGCCGCGGCAGCATCCGCATTCTCGACAGACAGGGCCTTCAGAAGAGGTCCTGCGAATGCTATCGGTTCATCAGCGGGCAGTACGAACATCTTCAGCGCGAGCTGCGGCGACTGCTGTTGCGTGGCTGATTCCCTTTAACGAGCACCGCCAGGTCGCGAGGCGATTGCATGCCGCGGTGCGGATGCCGGCGCGATAATGACACTTCATCCACACAGGATAAGGAGGCATAAATGACCAGAGCAGTAACGACGGGTGACACCCACAAGCCGTTTCTGACCGACGTGCGGGCCCTCCGTTACCGGGCCCGAAGCCATCTCGAGACCGGCAATGTGACGCAAAGTTACAAGGGCGACGTGACCCAGGCGATTGCGATCCTCCAATCGGTCCTCGCGACGGAGATCGTCTGCGTTCTGCGCTACACGATGCACGCCGTCGCGGCCACGGGCATATTGAGCGAGGGGCGTAAAGGCGGAGTTCGCGCAACACGCGAAAGAAGAGCAGGCGCACATGATGGCCGTCGCCAACGCTGGTTCGACCACACGGCCGCCATTGATGCGATCCGACAGAGCCTGAAGGATGCGCCGCATTACGACCCGGCGATGCCGCTGAGGCGTGACCAGGAAATGGATCTCTACCAGCATCATGGCCGCGCCGGCTACTGGACCGCGGAGGAGAAGCGCGAGGATTTGGAATTTCGCACCACCAACCCCTCATTACAAGCCGATACGCATCCGCCGGGCAGCAGGTAACGTCGCCTGCCATGTACTCACGCCGATCGTAATGCCACTGTTGCACGCCACAGAGTCCGTGACTTAGTAGCTGAGCGCGAACGTCGCGAAGTTAAAACGGCTCGCACCTCCTTCTCCTTCATCGCGAGCATCTTGCCGGGGACACCTGCGACCAGTGCTCAGACGGTCTCGATGCGCATGCACGTCTTGCTATCCGTGCTAAGCAGCGCTCTCCATCGACGAGCGCCTCAAGCCAGCACTTCGGGATCACGTTCGCGTCCGCCGTCAACGGGAAGAATATGGCGGCGCGGGCTGCTGCCGCGCTCCCTTCGGATCAGAGAGCATGATGGTCCCAGCCGACAAGCCCACGTCAGCCGGCCGCTCCCTCAAGAGCTGCTGCGGGCACTGGGGCCACCCAGGAGTACACAGAGTTGGAGAGTTTCGCGACCACCGCTGCGCACCGTCGCAAAGCTCTCCCGCTCTCTTCCTTCGGTGAAACGTCGGGATACCGTCCGAGGGCGAGCAGCAGAGCCTCCTTCCCCTGGTGGCGGTATTCCAGGTGCCAGTGGTGGAGGTCGAACGGGAAGGCCGAGCAGATGAGAGGCCCCCTCTCATCGTGGAGCCTCGAAGCGTCAGCGACTCTTCCGACCGATGACGCCCGGGGCTTGGGCACCTGGGGGCTTATATCCGGCTGTCACCGCAGTGAAATGTCAATAAACTCAATGGTGTGCGAAATACAAATCACGCCCCCGCTACCATGCCACCAAAAACCGCCGGGTTACGGCGGTAAAGTGGCATGGGGTCTACGCCCAGCCGGCCGTAGAGCTTCCCGGCGTCCTCGAATACCGAAATAGTGCCTATGAGCGAGCGGAGCGCTGCACGGGCACCCTCCACATTCGAGCTCTCCAGCGTTGCGGCCATTTCCGCGACGGCTGCTCTATATGGGGTTGACCCGATTCGGTACACGGGTAGGACTTTGAGCATCACCGTGACCTGTGCACCACCTCCTCTTGGATGGGTTTCTTCATCTCCATGGCTTCACCGCAGCGCAGTCTCCCGCGGATGCGGGAGAAGCCTGTCAGGATGACTGGTCCGCTTATGACCGACTCGCCGTTCATACTCGCGAGGGGAGAAATATCCCAGTGCGGAATGGCGACGACGCGGATTGTACCACCCCTCGAGCCACGTGAAGACCTTGCGGCGAGCCTCCTCGCGTGTCGTGAAGTGATATCGATCCAACACCTCAGCCTCGAGACTGGAAAAGAAGGATTCCATCATTGCGTTGTCGAAGCAATCGCCGACGCTGCCCATCGAACGGGTGATTCCGAGCTCGAGACAGCGATCAGAGAAGGCCACAGCCGTATATTCGGAGCCGTGGTCCGAATGATGGATCACCTCTTCGGGGCGACGCTGCTCGAGAGCCATGTCCAACGCTTCCAGCACCAGGGCGCTGGCCAGACGCTCCGCCATCGCCCATCCGACCACGTACCGGGAGAACACATCCAGGATCGCCGCCAGGTACAGCCAGCCCTCGTCGGTGGGGATGTACGTCACGTCGGCCAACCACAAGGCATTCGCACGGGTCGCCGTGAAATGCCGCTGGACCAGGTCCGGGGCGTACTGCTCGGGCTTTCCAGGGCGCGTCGTGCAGCGGAAGCGACGCTTCTGCACTCCCTTCAACCCAGCGCGGCGCATCAGCCGCGCCACCCGCTTGCGTCCCACACGTACCTCGTGCTCCAGGCGCAACTCCATGTGGATCCTCGGCGCTCCGTAAGTGCCCTCGAAGGAACTCTCGTGGATCTGGTGCACCAGCGCAGTCAGCTCCACATCTCTGCGCTCACGCTCCGACATCGGTCTGTCCTGCCAGTGATAGAACCCCGCAGTGGAGACCTCAAGCAACCGGCACATGACGCTCACCGGGTACAGGGCCTGATTCTCATTCACGAATCCGAAGAGCGTTTCGAATTCGGAACGGTCTCCTGTGCGAACCAGGCCGCTGCTTTTGACAGGATCTCCCGCTCCATCTGCAGCCGCTTATTCTCGCGCCGCAGGCGCGTCAGCTCCTCCCGCTCAGCCGTCGTCAGGCCGCCGTCTCCTCGACCCTCATCACGCTCGGCCTGCTTGACCCACCGACTGATCGCCCAGATGGAGGGACCGAACCGTTGCGAAAGATCACTCAGCGGATGACCCGCGCGATGCAGCTCGACCATCTGGTGCTGAAACGCCTTCGGGTAGCGCTTCCCGAATTTGGACTTTGATACCTTCGACTTGACCATGGCAAACACCTCGAATTCACACTCTCGGGTGTGTACGAAACCGGGTCAAGTCCAATACGCCTCCTCCGCCGGGATTTGCCCTGCCAGCTTGGCTTGCGCCTGGCGGCGGGCACCACGCTTCAGGTTCGCTTCCCGGGCGCGCAATTCTTGGACGACTTGGCGCAGGGTCCCGGCGCGCGCTGGGCGGGCCTCGATAAGCGCTTCAAGATCGGCGATTTCGGTCGCGATGGCCTCGAGTGTGCGCATTGCCTCAGTAAGAATGTTACCAATCAGGGTCGTTGCCTCACCTAAAATGTTACCGGCGACCGCCTGTGCGAGCATGGCTCCTTCAGCACGAGGGGGTCGCAATGAACAAGAAGATGACGCACACCGCACGGGCCGAGCTCGCCAATGCAATTCGGCGCCGTTACCAGTCGGCCTCGGGCCGGCAAAAGTGCCAGATTCTGGACGAGTTTGTCGCCACAACTGGCTATCACGAGAAGTCGGCGATCCGCGTCTTGAACCGACAGCCGCCGGCCCGCGAGCGGCTGACGTCCCTTCCCGTGGTGTACGAGTTTTCTGATTTTCCTCTTCGGATCCGAGCCTTAGCTCGGGATCCGTAAGGCAGACGCGGTCCCCGAAGGGGCCGC
>DATNGO010000090.1:0-35900 GCA_035605855.1 Acidobacteriaceae bacterium
ATCTAAATTCGCGCAATCCATCTAAATTCCCGCAAACCATCGGGGGAGCGCGGCATTTTCTTGACAGGGTAGGGCGCAGCGGAGATGCTTAAGGCTTAGGTGTACGTTGTCTTGGGAAGGCCGACGTGTCTCCAGGCTGAGCGATCGGTTTTCTGGCGACCGTTGGATGCTGCCTGCACGGCGGCGAAACTCCTGAGAGTTCGAGAGACTTTGTAGAGAGATAAGGCGAGGGCGCGTCCGGTTCGTGGCGCATCCTGCCCGGTGAGTAAAACCGCGTGATTTCAAGTGTATCGGCGTTAGGGATGATGGCTGCGGCGGGAGGGTTCGGCTCGCTGGGCGGGCTTCCTCTGCTTCTTTTGATGTTTGTGGCGATGTATTTTCTGCTGATTGCGCCGAATCAGCGCAAGCAGAAGAAGTGGCAGCAGATGCTCTCGCAGATGAAGCCGGGCGATAAGGTGACTACGAACGGCGGGATTCGCGGGACGATCGTGAGCGTGAAGGACGATGTCCTGATTGTGAAGTGTGCACCGGACAACGTGAAGCTGGAGATGGTGAAGAGCGCGATTGCGGCGGTTACGACGGATGAGGCGCCGAAGTCGTAGAGGCAATCACGTTCCTCGGCCGCTGCATGCAGCGGAAGATGCGCAGAAATAGAGAGAAGGCAGCACACAACGATGGGCAAAAATCTTCGAACAAAAACCTGGTCGATCATAGCGATCCTGGTGATTTTCGTTTACGGCATTTTTTATGGTTCGAACACGCCTAACACCGGACCTATTAAGTCTTTGTTGAACGGGAACATCCACCTGGGGCTGGACCTGCAGGGCGGAACGCATCTGGTTCTGCAGGTGCACGTGCAGGAGGCGGTGAACTCGACGACGGACCGGGATGTGCAGGCGCTGAACACGGCGTTGCAGCCTCTGGGCGCGCAGGCGGCGAAGCTGGATCTGGCGCATCCGGAGGTGATCACGGTCACCGGCGGGTCGACGGCGCAGCAGTCGGCGATTCACGATGTGCTGACCGGCAACGAGTTTGCCGGCTACGACCTGACGAGCGCGCCGAACGGCGGCTATGTACTAACGATGAAGCAGGCGGCGATTCGCGATGTCGAAGCACGAACTCTGCAGACGTCGATTGAGACGATTCGCGAACGCGTGGACTCGCTGGGTGTGTCGGAGCCGAAGATCGAGCAGTATGGCCTGGGCGACAACCAGATCCTGGTGGAGCTGCCGGGTGTGACGGACCTGTCCCGCGTGGAGAGCATTATCCAGTCGACGGCCAAGCTGGAGATTCATGCGGTGGTGCCGGGTCAGGGACCGTGGCCGGATCAGCAGCAGGCTCTGGCGGCGCTGGGCGGAGTGGTGCCTCCGGACCAGATGCTGATGAGCGGCAACAACGGAGCGGGTGGGCCGGACCAGTGGTATCTGCTGAAACGGGCATCGATCGTGGAAGGAACGGACTTCCGCGGGGCGCAGCCTTCGACCGACCAGAACGGGCAGCCGGACATCACCTTTACGCTGACGACGGAGGCGGGCGACCGGTTCTACAAGTACACGTCGGCGAACGTGAATACGGGCATGGCGATCGTGCTGGAGAACAAGGTTCGCGAGGTAGCGAACATTGAGAGCGCGATTCGTGACAGCGGCGAGATCCATGGCGGATTCTCGCAGCAGCAGGCCAACGACCTGAGCCTGATGTTGCGCACGGGCTCGCTGCCGGCGTCGATCTCTTATCTTGATACCAATACAGTTGGACCTTCGCTGGGCAAGCAGAGCATCCACCAGGGCATTGTGGCCGCGATTGCGGGCATGCTGGCCGTGATGATCTTTATGCTCATTTATTACAAGGGCGCGGGCATCAATGCGGATCTTGCCCTGTTTCTGAACCTTGTGATCCTGCTGGGGTTCATGGGCTTCACCCATGCGACGCTGACGCTGCCGGGAATCGCCGGTGTGATCCTGACGATCGGTATGGGCGTGGACTCGAACGTGCTGATCTTCGAGCGCATTCGTGAAGAGCTGCGTGCGGGTAAGACGACGGCCGCGGCGGTGCACGACGGCTTCGCGCACGCCTGGGTGACGATTCTGGATACGCACATTACGACGATCGTGTCGGCGGCGATCCTGTTTATCTTCGGCACCGGACCGGTGAAGGGGTTTGCGGTGACGCTGACCTTCGGTCTGCTGGCGAACCTGTTTACCGCGGTATTTGTCTCGCGCGTGATCTTCGACGCGCTGCTGGAACGTCGCGGACGCGGGGCAGCGATATCGATTTAGGAAGAAGAGATACGAGATGCGAGATTCGGGATACGACTCTCCCGCTCAACAGGTTTTTTGAGGAAGCGACGTGGAATTTTTTCATGATGTAAATATCGACTGGCTGGGGAAGAAGTGGTACTTTCTCGGCTTCTCCCTGATTTTTTCAGTGGCTGGCGTGCTGAGCATGGCCTTCTGGCACCACATTCCTCTGGGTGTCGACTTCAAGGGCGGAACGCACGTCACCATCCCGTTCGACGCGCCGCCGAATGAGGACCATATCCGCTCGGCACTGGACCAGGCGGGTGTCAAGAACTTCATTATTCAGCGCATCTCCAATGTCGGCGGGCAGGGGGGCAACAATGAGGTGATCTCCCTGCCGCTTTCCTCGGCGACGGACGTGGCCCATGACGCCGGGCGGCTGGAGGTCGAGAATGCGCTCCACAGCTACTATCACGACTCGGGTTTCCAGCAGCCGAGCGTGCAGATCGTGGGACCGACGGCGGGCAAACAGCTTCAGCACCAGGCATGGCTGGCGGTGATCTACTCGCTGGCCGGGATGCTGATCTATCTGTGGTTCCGCTTTGAGCTGATCTATGGTGTGGCGGCGGTGGTCGCGGTCTTCCACGACACGCTGATTACGGTGGGCGCGTTCTCGCTGACGAACCAGGAGATCTCGCTCACGGTGATTGCGGCGATCCTGACGCTGATCGGTTACTCGATGAACGACACAATCGTCGTGTTCGATCGGATCCGCGAGAACCTGGCGCTGAACCGGCGCGAGAAGCTGGCGGATGTGGTGAACCGGTCGATCAACCAGACGCTGAGCCGGACGGTGCTGACCTCAGGGCTGACGTTTCTGACGGTGCTCTGCTTGTATCTGTTCGGCGGCGAGGTGCTGCATGGGTTCTCGTTTGCACTGGTGATCGGCATCCTGATCGGGACGTACTCGTCGATTGCGGTGGCTGCCCCGATGCTGGTGGCGTACCAGGATTGGAGAGCCAAGAGGGCCCAGAGCGACAAGAGCGGCAAAGGTGGCAAGAGCGGCGCAGGCGGCACAAGCGGCACAAGCGGCACAAGCGTCAAGAAGGCAACGCTGCCCGCGGCCAGGGGCGTGCGGCGGTAGGCAGGGATTAGGGATTAGGGATTAGGAACAGGGAACAGGGATCAGGTCAGGGCGCCGGCGGTTTGCGGCGCTCTTCGGCTTTTTGGGAGGTGCTGGTCGGGGCTGGATGGGGGCGATATTGTTGGGATCAAAGAGATAGCGCAAGGGTGGACTTGACGGGCGGCGTGGAGTGGCGGAACTTGTGAAAATCCTGTTATTCTCTTCGTCACCACGCACAGGATGGCGGCCAGTCTGAGCGTTTCTTTGTGGCCCTGTCCGATTCGGGAACATTTTAAAGGCCCGCGGTGTCTAACGCTGTTAGCTCTCCCGCGTGGGAGGAGGTGCTCATGTTCGAAGACTCTCTGATGGAATCCAGCGGACGGATCAAGTCCAAGTCCAAATGGTGGATGATCCTTACGTTTACGATTAATGGCGCCATTCTGGCGGCCATGATTCTCATTCCACTGCTTAATCCTGAGGCGCTGCCGAAGAGTTCTCTGACGGCATCGCTGGTGGCGCCGCCCCCGCCGCCGCCTCCACCGCCGCCTCCACCGCCGCCCGCGGTGATCAAGCCGGTGAAGATTGTGTCGGAGATCGACCAGGGGCTGCACGCGCCGACCAAGATCCCGAAGGACATCAAGATGATCAAGGAAGAGGCGCCGCCGCCGCCCTCGACCGGCGGTGTTGCCGGGATGAGCGGTATGGCGGGCGGAGCGCCCGGCGGGATTCTGGGCGGTATGCCTGGAGGCAGCGGGAATGGGCCGAAGATTAATGTCGAGCCGCCCAAGCCCAAGGGACCGACCCGTATCTCGGGCGGTGTGATGGCCGGCCAGATTATCACCAAGACAACGCCGGTTTATCCGCCGATCGCCCGTGCGGCTCACGTGGGTGGAACGGTGGTGCTGCACGCCATCATCGCCAAGAACGGATCAATTCAGCAGTTGAGCGTGGTCAGTGGGCCGCCGATGCTGGTTGGCGCGGCGACGGATGCGGTCAAACAGTGGCGCTACAAGCCTTATCTTCTGAATGGAGAGCCAACCGAGGTGGACACCACCATCACGGTTAACTTCAATCTCAACGGCGGTTAATTAGCGTGCCGCTCAGGTGGCAGACGTGCTACCTGAGCGGCATTGCTTGTGACCCGTCCGACCCGGTAACGTAGGCGGTGTCAAATGACCGACACCGCCATTCCACCCTCCCCCGCACGCGTTTTTTGCGTCTTACCTAAGGACTTATGCTCCGGTTCCCTCCGGACCCCTCGCAAGCTTCAGTGCATTCGAGAGCCATCTCGATGCTGATATCCCCCACGTCTCCCCAGGAGGAACGAATTCCGTGATTCTCGCTCATCTCGCACACATCCCCGCATCCCTTGCCATGTTTCTGCAGGACCAGAACGCATCCGTAGGCTTCAGCCCGATGGAGCTATGGGGCCACATGGGTTACTTCGCCAAGGGAATCGTTCTCATTTTGTTCATCATGTCGATCTGGTCGCTGGCCGTGATGATCGATCGCGCGCTGTACTTTTCGGCGGCGCGCAAGCAGTCGCGTGAGTTTGCTCCGCGCGTTGCAGGGGCTCTGAAGGAAGGCCGTCTGGACGAGGCGATCAAGGTCGCCGACCGTTCGAAGAAGTCGCACCTGGCTGAGGTTGTGACGGCCGGCCTGACGGAGTTCCGCTCGTTCGGTTCGGGCGGCGCGATCACCGAGGAGCAGGTTGAGAGCTCCAAGCGTGCTCTCGAGCGCTCTGAGGCGATCGTTCACTCGAAGCTGAAGAAGGGTCTTGGCGGCCTGGCAACGATCGGATCGACGGCGCCGTTTATCGGGCTGCTCGGCACGGTCATGGGCATTTTGAACGCCTTCCAGCAGATCGCTGTCCAGAAGACCTCGGGTATCGGCGCTGTGGCCGGCGGTATTTCGGAAGCCCTGGTGACGACCGCGTTCGGCCTGCTCGTCGCGATTCCGGCCGTTATGTGCTTCAACTACTTCACCAACAAGGTCGAGGCGTTTGACGTGGAGATGGACAACAGTTCGTCGGAGCTGGTGGACTACTTCATCAAGCAGTCGCACCGCTAAAGACTAAGCCCTGGGCGCCGGAGAGCGCCCTGGGGTGAACCCAATCTGCGAGAACACGATTTTGTGGCTCCGGCTGCCAGGCGAGGCGGCCGGGGTTACGATTCAGGGCTCGCAGGATAGCCAGCAGCCGGACTGGAAATGGCCGGCGGGAGTAAAGTGCTATGTCAATTGCAAAGCGGGACGAGGGCAAGAAGGTCAACTCGAACATCAATGTCACGCCCATGGTGGACGTGATGCTGGTGCTCCTGATCATCTTCATGGTCATCACCCCGATGTTGAACAACAAGGTGAATGTGAACCTGCCGGTTGTAACGGCGGCGACGATCATGGACAACGCCAACAAGGAGGACGCCATTACGGTGGCGGTCACTCGCGACGGGCACGTGTTCCTGGGCGCTGATCCGGTAGCGCTGGGTGATCTGGGCCAGAAGGTGGCCGATCTCGAGGCGAAGAAGACGGATCCGGCAGCGGACAAGTCGGTGTATCTGCGTGCGGATGAGCGCGCAAACTATGGCAAGGTGATGGACACGATCGATGCCCTGCGCACGGGCGGCGTCAGCCAGCTGAACCTGCTCACCGACAACCAGGCGCAATCGTAGCGGCGATGGCCCGGAGCGAAGCAGTTTTGCTCGCAGAAAGGAATTGAACGATGGGAATGACGAGTGGGGGAACCGGCGGATCCATGTCGGATATGAACGTAACTCCGCTGATCGACGTTCTGCTGGTGCTGCTGATCATCTTCATGGTCATCGTGCCGGTTACGCCGAAGGGGCTTGAGGCGCTGGTTCCGCAGCCGCCCAAGAATCCGCAGCAGGATCAGCCGAACGATCGCACCATTGTTGTCCAGGTGCTTGCGAACGGAGCGGCGCTGCCGCAGTACAAGATCAACGATCAAACCTTCGCGCGCGGAGACATCGCGCCGGAGCTGCAGAAAATCTTTTCGACGCGGCAGGAGAAGGTGATGTTCGTCAAGGGCGACAAGGACCTGGACTTCGGGACGGTCGCCCAGGTGATCGGGTTCGGTCATCAGGCGGACGTGACCAACATCGGTATCATCACGCCGCAGGTGGAAGCAGGGCACTGAGAGCGTGCTCAGGCACGATCTTATTTGAACAGCGATTGTCTAAACAGCGATGGTCTTCGGGCCATCGCTGTTCTTCGTTCTGGCGTTGCCATCTGCGATGCGCGCAGCAAAGATTGCAGGCGAGCGGCGTGAGACGACCGGCGGGCACGCAATGTGGCCAACCGTGCGCCAGCAGCGTTGTATCTGCTCAGGCTGCACTATCGCGCAATCGAAATTACGGGCAGCCATTCTCAAGTCGAGAATGCTCCCTGCTGAGTTGCCTGGAACATGTGCAGCCGCGCGGGTGTCTAAGTTTGTAACTGAAGCCTGTAGCAGGCTTGCAGAGTGCGACTCTCGCTGAGCCGTAGACTTTCGCAGCACAACAGACAGACGAGTGCTCGCCATGGTCCTCATTTCGGTTGCGAGGTGTCGCCATGGCGTTTTCTGCGTCGAACTCTGCGCAGCAGTCGGAGATCAACGTAACGCCACTGATCGATGTGCTGCTGGTGCTGCTGATTATCTTTATGGTCATCGTGCCGGTGATGCCGCGTGGAGTGGAAAGCCGTGTGCCTCAGAAATCCAAAGTCGCCGCGCCGGCGCCCGGGCCGGTCAGTCTTCGCCTGCTCAGCGGAAATGCAGGGCAGGCGGACGGCAAGATCATCTATGAGGTGGAAGGACGCGCAGTAGACCGGGCGCAGCTTGGTGAGGTGCTACTGGCGAGCTTGCGGGTTCGTGCGGAGCGCAGCGTGTATGTGAGCGCGAGTCCACAGGTGAGCTATCGCGAGGTTGCGGCGGCGGTGGGAGCGGCGAAGGCAGCAGGTGCGGCGACGATTGGGCTGGGACGATTGTGACGGCAGGCTGTGACCCGTGTGCAGGCGCGGCGTAGGCTGGGCGAATGCGTTTGTTTGTGGGCCTGGCCATCGACGAGACGGTGAAGGCGACGCTGGAGCGGATGACGCTGCGCCTGCGCGCGAAGGATGACGGGCTGCGGTGGTCGACGCCGGACCAGTGGCATGTGACGCTGGTTTTTTTGGGCGAGGTCGACGAAGAAGCACGCACGAGGCTGGTGCGGGAACTTGCAGAGATAAAGCGGCCGGCGTTGAGGCTGACGATAGGGAGGCTGGGCGTCTTCGAGCGCGCGGGGATCCTGCATGCGGAGGTAGAGGTGTCGCCAGAGCTGCTGCGGATGTACGAGGCTGTAGCGGCGGCGGCAAAGCGGGTTGGCTTGGAGGTCGAGGAGCGGCCGTACCGGGCGCATATTACGCTGGCACGCGCTCGAAACAAGGACGGAAGGAAGACGATTGCGCGACTGCGGCGCTCGGCGGAGCAGCAGAGGCTGAGTGCGCGCTGGGAGGCCGCGGAGTTTCTGCTGTACGAGAGTCAGCTGTCGCCGAATGGGTCGAGGTATGTGGTGCGGGAGCGGTTTGCGCTGAGCGAGAGAGCGGACGTCTGATAGGCTCTGGCTGTGCCAGGACAGCCCGGTATCTATGTGGAGATTTTTCTGAGCGCACCCATCGATGAGGTGTGGCGAGTGACGCAGCAGCCGTTGGAACATCAGCGCTGGGACCTGCGCTTTACAGAGATTGAATACCTGCCGCGGTCTGATGAGGGTGAACCGCAGCGGTTTCTGTATGCGACACGGATTGGCTTTGGGTTGGCGATTCGCGGGACGGGCGAGAGCGTCGGCGAACGGGTGACGGAAAGTGGAGAGGCGACGTCGTCGTTGCGCTTTGCCTCAGATGATCCGAAGTCGCTTATCCGCACAGGTTCGGGCTACTGGCGCTACGTTCCCCTGGCAGAGGGCGTGCGCTTCTTCACGTGGTATGACTACGCCACCCGCTTTGGACTGCTGGGCCGAATGGCTGACTGCAGCCTGTTCCGGCCGCTGATGGGATGGGCGACGGCGTGGAGCTTCGACCGGCTGAGATTGTGGCTGGAGGATGGACAGACACCGGAAGCTTCCCTGGCCTGGGCGACCGTGTATGCGCTGGCTCGCACAACTGTGGCGCTTGTATGGCTGTGGCATGGGCTTGTGCCCAAGGTGATCGCACGCGATGCAGCGGAGAGGTTGATGCTTCAACAGGCGGGTTTGCCGGCGAGCCTGATGGCGCCTGTCGGGTTCGCGGAGATCGCCTTCGGGATTGTCGTGTTGTTTGCGTGGCGCCGCCGGTGGCCGCTCGTGGCGACGGTTGCGGCGATGTTGCTGGCCTTGCTGGCCGTGGGGTTGCGGTCGCCGCAGTTCGTTCTGGCGGCCTTCAATCCGGTCACGTTGAACCTATCCGTTATAGCGCTCTGTGTCGTTGCCTGGATCGCGATGCGGTTTGTGCCAACTGCGCGCCGATGTCTCAGGGTCCAACCGAAGGAGACCGCATGAGTTCGATCTACCAGCGTGCGCTGGGGTCGGAGTTCGCAAAGCTGCATCCGCAGATCAAGCGGCGCTTTTCGCTAACGGCAGATGGCGGAATGGCGTCCATCGGCAACGGACGGATGGAACGCCTTTGGCACGGCAAATTCTATACGCTGCCGTTTCTCTATATCGGGACATGGCGAAGCATCATGTTTCCGGAGCATGGACGCGATGTGCCGTTCACAATTCAGAACTATGCGTACCGGGATTGCCTGGGCCGGGAGACGGTGACATGGGTAAGGACGTTTGAGACCCGCAAACAACGGCGATTCGATGCGTACATGATCTGGAGTGAGAGGCGCGGATGCATTGTGGACTACCTGGGAACACACCAGCACCTCGCGGTGGATCTGGAGGTGCGAGTGGAGGAGAACGGAGGGCTTCGGATTCGCTCGGGCGAGCAGCGATTCTATGAGGGGCCGGTGAGATTCAACTTTCCATTGCTGTTTTCGGGAGTCGCGGATGTTTGCGAGTGGTACGACGATGTGGCGCGATGTTTTCGGATCTCGGTGTCGGCGGAGAATCGCAGGTGGGGCAAGCTGTTTGGTTATGACGGCAGCTTTCAGTGCGAATGGCTGGAGGTGAAACCGGGCGGAGTCCCGGCGGAGATTTTGCCGCGGCGCGTGGAGGCGAGGGAGTAGATGAGGATTTGTTCGCTGCTGCCGTCGGCGACGGAGATGCTGTTCGCGATGGGCGCGGGCGATGAGGTGGCCGGGGTCACGTTCGAATGCGACTATCCGGCGGAGGCGCGCGGGCGGCCGCAGGTGGTCTTCTCGCGTATGCCGGAGGGGCTTGCACCGGCGGAGATCGATGCGCTGGTGAAGGCCACTGGAGCTGAGGGGAAGAGTCTTTATTTCGCGGACTTCGAGTTGCTGGAGCGGCTTGCGCCGGAGTTGATCGTGCTGCAGGACCTGTGTCATGTGTGCGCGATCGATAGCCCGACGATGGCACGCGACTTGAGCCGGTTGCCGTCGAGACCGAGGGTGATCTCGTTGAATGCGAGCAGCCTGGAAGGCATCTTTCGCGAGATAGAGATGCTTGGGGAAGCGGCGGGACACGCAGAGGGTGCGCGGAGGCTTACGGGCGTTCTGAGAGAGCGCGTGGACAGGGTTCGACAGAATGTTTCGCTGACGCGTCGACCCAGGGTCCTCTGCCTGGAGTGGCTTGATCCACTGTTCCAGGGTGGCCATTGGGTGCCGGAGATGGTCGAGATCGCCGGCGGTGTCGCCGTGCCGGCGACGCGGGCGGAGAAGAGCGTTCGGATCACGTGGGAGATGGTCGCTGCTTCGCGGCCCGATATTGTCGTCGCGATGCCGTGTGGGTATCACCTGGCGGATACCGTGGCGCAGTTTCGTGAAATCGAACCGCGGTTTCCGCCGGAGTGGCGAGAACTTCCTGCAGTGCGAGAGGGGAAAGTGTACGCGGTTGATGGGTCGGCGTACTTCTCGCGGCCGGGGCCACGGGTGGTGGACGGGCTGGAGATTCTGCAGGCGATTATGAGTGGGGCCGGGTGGGAGAGTCTGCCGGCGGAGAGTGCAGCGCGAATATGAGGAGCAGGAAGAAGGCCTCCCGGGTGGGAGGCCTTCGATGTTACGGCGAAGAGGAGCTTACTTGCCCCCCTCCATGACGACGCCTCCGGCCGCCTTCTTCTCCTTGGCGGCCTCGTTCGCTTTGCGGGCGCCGATGGCCTTCTGGACCCACTGGTCGGCCTGCGCGAGGTCCTCTTTGCGGGCTGCGTCGTTCGGGCAATCGAGGTCGGCCTTGCGGCGATAGCTGAGGTTCAGGTATTGCATGGCGTCGTCGTAGTTCGGGTTGATCTCGACAGCGCGCTGCAGGTACTTCATTGCTTCTTCGATGAGGGACTGGTTGGCAACCTTGATCTTGGCGCAGGTGGCCTTGTTCATCTTCACGTTGCCGTTGCCGTCGTCCTGCAGGTTCTGCTCACCGAGGATCTGGACGGCGTTTTTGTAGGCCTGGGTCCAGTCGATAACGCCGATGGTGTAATTCGCCTCCGCGTCGTTGGGGGCGAGCGAGATGATCTTCTGCTCAGTCGCCCTTGCCTCATCGAAGTGCTTGATGTTGCGCTGAATGGAGGCGATCTGGCGCAGCGCATCGAGGTCATTGGGATTCTTGGCGAGGACTTCGTTGAAACCGTCCATGGCCTTCTGGGCGATCTTGAGGTTGTCGGGGGTGTCGAGGTTCGGCACGACCTGATAGCTGTACGCAGTGGCGAGGTAGAGCTTCGCCGACTCGTAGTTTGGATCCAAAGCAATCGAGTTCTGGAAGTGGCCGACCGCTTCCTCGTAATGGCCAGCCTTGAAGGCCTGCACGCCCTTGACAAGCTGATCGCGCGCCCGCAGCTTTGTACAGCCAACGGTGCTTCCGAGCACAACAAGCAGCGCAATCCCTGCCATGATCCGTGCGCTAAGTTTCATGAGAGAACCTTCCCCTTCGACAAAATCTTGCTCTTTCGCGTCGCCAAGGCGCGCCTGGTGGAGCCTCCAGTTTGGTGGCCTTGCCGTCCGATTGTAACCCACGACGCAAAGCCTCATCTTACAGGTTACAGGCTGGCTGCGTCTTCCGAATACATCCTTGGTGTTGGATAGTGAGTTTGACGAAAAAGGCGTGTCGGAAGACGCGCGGAGGTTTGGAAACCGGTTGATAGCATGGGTGCGGGAAGGGGCATAGCGGCCCCGAAAGGCAGGGCAGATGGCGAAGCAAGGATGGACAGCGGCGGCGATGACGCCGCAGGCGGGCAAGACGGTCCTGGTGACCGGCGCGAATAGTGGAATTGGCTTCCAGGCGGCGCGGGAGCTGGCCCGGCACGGGGCCGAGGTGTTGCTGGGCGTGCGCGACAGGGCAAAGGGTGAGGCGGCACGCAGCCGGATTTTGACGGAGATCCCGCAGGCGCAGGTGAGGATCGTGCCGCTGGATATGGCGTCGCTGGCGTCGATCCGGGGATTCGCAGGCGAGTTCGTCTCAAGCGGGGCGAAATTGGATGTGCTGGTGAACAACGCCGGTGTGATGGCCTTGCCGAAGCGCGAGCAGACAGCGGACGGCTTCGAACGGCAGTTTGGCACGAATCACCTGGGTCACTTTGCACTGACGGGGCTGCTGATGCCTGCGCTGTTGCGAGCGCAGGCGCCGAGGGTGGTCACGGTGGCCTCGCTGGCGCACCGCAACGGCAGGATGCAGTGGGACAACCTGCAGAGCGAGAAGAGCTACTCGCCGTGGGGCGCGTACAACATGTCCAAGCTGGCGAATATCCTGTTCGCGCGCGAGCTGGACCGGAGGGCGCGCGAGGCACACAGCAAGCTGATGAGCGTGGCCGTGCATCCGGGGATCTCGGTGACGAATATTGCGGGGCCAGGAAGTGACTTCAAGAGCCGGTTCATGCGACAGTTTGGCCGTTTCCTGTTTCAGAACGATGAAAAGGGTGCGTTGCCCACGCTGTATGCAGCGACCGCGACGGAGGCTCGGGGCGGAGAGTACATCGGGCCGGACGGTCGCGGTGAGGCCGGCGGCTATCCGAAGGTGGTTCAGCCGCGGCCGCAGGCGCTCGATGAGCAGGCGGGGCGCAAGTTGTGGAGCGTCAGTGAGCAGCTGACGGGTGTGGTGTATCCGGCGCTCGCGTAAGGATGGCCCCGGGCGCAGAGTCTGAGTTTATTAAGGGCATGGCTTCGGCCGTGCCGCAGCATAAGTCGAGAACAAAGGGCGTCAGCCCCTGAGGTCAACCAAACAAGTGGCGATTCCTACGCGGAGTGCATTACCAGGCAATTATTTCGTAACAAGCGCCATTTACAATCGCCATCGACTCTTTCAGGTTGCAGCGAACGCTCGCCTCTTCGTCGAGACCCTACAGCACTATCGCAAGCTTGGCCACTATAAGCTCTTTGGCTTTGTGGTCATGCCGGACCATATCCATCTGATTGTTACGCCTCAACAATGCACGTTGGAACGGACCATGCAGTTGGTTAAGGGAGGATTCTCACATCGCGTTGGATCGAAGATTCCAGTCTGGCAACGGGGTTTTACAGATCACCGGATACGCGATCGTGCGGACTTTGACACACGCCTAGGCTACCTCCACGACAATCCGGTTCGCGCGCGGCTGGTGGAGCGCCCAGAGGATTATGAGTTTTCGTCGGCCTTTCAGCGAAACGGACTGACCTCAGGGGCTGAAGCCCCCTGACTTCTGCCAGACCGATGCGGCACGGCTGAAGCCGTGCCCTTAACAAAACTACCTCCTGCGGATTCCTGCGGACTCCTGCGGACTCCTGTGGACTCCTGTGGACTCCTGCGGAGTTCTTAGTAACGATTCGGGATCATTGACTTTGGCTTGCGAATTTGACGGGAGCGCCGGTCTTCGCGGCGAGTTGGTCGAAGGTGACCTCCGGGGCGAGCTCGACGCAGACGAAGCCGTCGGGCGTGACGTCGATCACGCCGAGGTCCGTGATGACGCGGTGGACGACTTGCGTGCCCGTGAGCGGGAGGGTGCAGGCAGGCAGCAGCTTGGGGCTGCCGTCAGGCGCGGTGTGCTCCATGAGCACGACGACGCGGCGGACGCCGTTGACGAGATCCATCGCCCCGCCCATGCCTTTTACGCGCTTGCCGGGGATCATCCAGTTGGCGAGATCGCCGCGCTCGGAGACCTGCATGGCGCCGAGGATGGCGAGGTCGATGTGGCCGCCGCGGATCATGGCGAAGGAGTCGGCGGAGGAAAAGATGGCTGCGCCGGGGAGAAAGGTGACGGTCTCCTTGCCGGCGTTGATGAGGTCGGCGTCGACCTCGGAGTCGAGTGGATAGGGGCCCATGCCGAGCAGGCCGTTTTCGGACTGAAGGACGACGGTTACGCCTGCGGGCACACAGCTTGCGCAGAGAGTGGGCATGCCGATGCCGAGGTTCACGTAGAAGCCGTCCTGCAGTTCGCGCGCGGCGCGCTCGGCCATTTGTTGCCGGGACCATCCTCGTTCCGGGGGCATCGACTACTCCTTCCTGATGGTGCGGCGAACTGTTCGCCTTTCAATGCGCTTCTCGGGGTGCGGATTGTGGACGAGGCGCTGGACGAAGATGCCGGGGGTGTGAATCTCGTCGGGGTCAAGCTGGCCGGGCTGGACGATGATCTCGGCCTCGGCGACCGTGACGCGGCCGCAGGTGGCGACGTTGGGGTTGAAGTTGCGCGCGGTGCGGCGGTAGATAAGATTGCCGTGGGTGTCGGCTTTCCAGGCCTTCACCAGCGCGAGGTCGGCGTTGATGGCGCGCTCCAGCAGATATTGATGGCCGTCGAACTCGCGCACCTCTTTGCCTTTGGCGACGTCGGTGCCAACGCCGGTGCGTGTGTAGAAGCCGGGGATGCCGGCTCCGCCGGCGCGCATGCGTTCGGCGAGTGTGCCCTGCGGTGCAAACTCGACTTCGACCTCGCCGGCGAGGAACTGGCGCTCGAACTCGGCATTCTCGCCAACGTAGCTGGAGATCATCTTGCGTATCTGGCGGGACTCGAGCAGGAGGCCAAGGCCCCAGCCGTCGACGCCGGCGTTGTTGCTCGCGATGGTGAGGTTGCGCGCGCCGGTGGCACGGAGAGCGAAGATGAGAGCTTCGGGGATTCCGCAAAGGCCGAAGCCGCCGACGGCAACGAGCATGCCGTCACGAGCGAGTCCTGCGAGCGCCGCTTCGGCGCCTGGATAGAGTTTGTTCATGCGATCGCCAATAATTCCACCGCGCCACACTATGCGCCAGCGGCGGCAGGGATGGCAAATCAGCGGGGTTATGTTGCGGCGCTTTGTCGCGCCACGGACATTGTCCGGAGTGCATGAGCAGGCACTCCCATTCTTACGTTTACGTGGGATTCGTCGAGGGCATTTAATGGTGATAGAAGGTCTGCGCGAAGTCGCAGTTGGAAGATCAGCCTGGGAGCCGCATGAAACGCAGCCTGTTCCTTCAGATACTCGTTCGAGCCGTTGTCGCATGCGCCGTGCTGTGCGCTGCGCTGCTGCTTACGCACGATCTGTGGGCGGCGGTCCTGGCGGCGGTCGCGGTTTCGCTGCTGCTGGCCGCGAGTATTCTGCGACTCTCGCGGCAGGACGAGACGGTGCTGGAGGCGGCAGTCAGTGCGTTGAGCGAAGGCCGCGAGATCCAACTGCAACCGCTGTTCAGCGAGCATGACCGCCTGGCGGCGACGATTCGGGAGGCAGCGGAGGAGTTGCAGCGGAGCTTTGCGGTGAGCGCGGAGCGGCGCGAGAAGCTGGAAGCTCTGCTGGACTCGATGCAGGATGCGGTGACGTCGATCGATTCTTCGGGGCGCATCATCTGGGCGAACAAGGCGATGCAGCGGCTGGTGGTCGACTCGTTCGGCTCGGTGCGCGCGGGCTACTCGCTGGTGCAGACGATTCGCGCGCCGGAGGTGCTGCATTGCGTGCACGAGGCGCTGGAGACGAGGGAGTACTCCGAGCGGAGGCCGGTTTCGCTGGCGCCGGGCAGGGTGTTTGGTGTAAGTGCGTCTCCGATGCCGGAGGGCGGTGCGGTCGTCGTGCTGCGCGATGTGACGCGCATTGAGCAGGTGGAGCGCGCGCAGACGGAGTTCGTTGCGAATGTCTCGCATGAGCTGCGCACACCGTTGACGAGCATTCAGGGCTATGTGGAGATGCTGCTGGAGAGCGAAGGCGCGCCGTTGCCGGCGGCATCCGAGCACGAGTTTCTGCAGGCGATTCTGAAGAGTGCGAGGCGCATGGCGCGGCTTACCGACGATCTGCTGGCTTTGGCGCGTGTCGAGTCCGGCGAGCAGAAGCTGGAACCAAGATCCGTCGCGGTGGAGGCGCTGATCCGCGAGACCGAAGCGGCTGTCGCCGGCGTAGTGAAGGAGAAGGGCGGGACGCTTGAGGTCAGTGTAACGGTCGAGGGTGAGGTGATCGCCGACTCGGACGCCGTAGTGCAGATTCTCAGCAACCTTATCGAGAACGCTCTGAACTACGGCAGGGGGGCAAACGGTGCGCGTGTGCAGTTGACGGCGGAGCG
Source organism: Acidobacteriaceae bacterium (assembly GCA_035605855.1). Lineage (GTDB taxonomy): Bacteria > Acidobacteriota > Terriglobia > Terriglobales > Acidobacteriaceae > Granulicella. Next base: position 15,912 of record DATNGO010000090.1, read on the forward strand.
GGTTCCCGGCTCCCTGCAGGAGATTCGGTTCCGGGTGCGGGACTTCGGCAACGGCATCGCCTGGGAACACCTGGGGCGGTTGTTCGAGCGCTTTTACCGGATCGACAAGGCGAGGTCGCGGGAGTCAGGCGGGACCGGCCTGGGGCTGGCGATTGCGAAGCATCTGGTGGAGTCGCAGCGGGGCCGCATCTGGGTGGAGAGCGAGCTGGGTCACGGCAGCAGCTTTTATTTCACGCTGCCTACGCAGGTCAGCGGGAGTCTTCTGCCGCAAGCAGAGACCGCGCCTTTGCCGTTGGGCAAGTAGCGGGCAAGTAGCGGGGGGACGCAGCTTCGACGGCCGGGATTCGGCGGAGCTGATAAGAAAAAGTTACGAGCCATCAATTTTTTACGCTCCGGTTACAGTCCATTTCCCGTCCATTTACATCGGCTTGCGAGCATCATAGTCAAAGGACACAAGAGCAAGGGAAGCGCCGGTTCTGTTGCTGAGCTGCACTGCCCTGCGCGTACCTTAGCCATGTCCATCAGGGGTTTCATGAGATCAGCCAGATTGTGGATAGCGTTGCTCGTTGCGACGCTTGTTGCGGGGTATGCCCCGGCTCAAATTTCCACCCAGGCGACGAGATCGCAGAGAGCAAAAAAGACAAAGACACGGAAAGAAAGTCCAATCGAGACTGAACTGCGCGAGCTTCGTGAGCAGATGAAGGCGCAACAGGACGAGATCGATGCGCTGAGACAGCAGCTCTCGACGCGCGACCAACAGGTGAGCCAGGCGCAACAGGCGGCGACTACAGCGCAGAACCAGGCTGAGACTGCGACCACTGCAGCCAGCCGGGCGCAGCAGGCGGCGACGGAGGCCAGCAGCAAGCAGCAGGCGCTCGAGAGCAACGTGGCCGACATGAAGACGGCCAACGCCGGTCTGCAGGAGACGGTGGTCAACAACCAGGCCGCCATCAAGAGCGAGTTCGAGAACCCGCTCGCGATTCACTACAAGGGCTTGAACATTACGCCGGTTGCCTTCTTCGCGTTTGAAGGTGTGTGGCGTCAGCACACGCTGAACTCGGACATCAACACGCCGATGAACAGCATCCCGTTCCCCAGTGCAAACGAGTACCCGGCGACGGAGTTGAACTTCAGCGCGCGTCAGAGCCGTCTGGGAGCTCTGATCGAAGGCAATACGGGCAAGTTGAAGCTGACCGGATATGCCGAGATGGACTTTCTCGGCACTGGCACTTCGTCAAATAACAATCAGTCAAATAGCTACGTGATGCGCCAGCGGCAGATCTGGGGCAAGCTGGCGACTCCGGGCGGCTTTGCGGCGACGGGCGGTCAGACCTGGTCGCTGGTTACAGAGGACCGGCGTGGAACGGACGTTCGCACGGAGGTTCTGCCGATGACCATCGATTCGCAGTATCTCGTCGGCTTTAGCTGGGAGCGTCAGCCGGGCATCCGCGTCCAGCAGCACTTCGGCAAAGATGAGACCCACGGACTCACGGCGGCTCTCTCGCTGGAGCAGGCGCAGATCACGAACTTCACCGCGAACGGCACCAATCCGAGCCAGTACTTCTTCGGCGGCCTCGGCCAGAATGGCGGCCTGTATAACGCAGCTGCCAGCTCGGCCGGAGCGACGACGAGCACAACGACTTGCTCCACGCCGACCAGTACAACCAACTGCGTAACCTCGGTGACGGCGACAACCAGCAACCTCGCGACCTACGCGAACAATACGGCACCGGACCTGGTCGTCAAGGCCGCGTATGACCTCCCGAAGTTCCACTTCGAGATCGGTGGACTGGGCCGCTGGATGCGCAACTACTACTACCCCGTCACCTGGGGCGGAACGGCCTCCGCGCCTACTTTCACCTACACGACGACGTACAAGCAGCACACCGCGGCTGCCGGCGGCATCTTCGGAAGCGCGCGTGGCTACCTTGGCAAGTATGCCGAGATCGCCGTTCAGGCAATGGGTGGCCAGGGAACCGGACGCTACGGCTCGGCGCAGCTCGCCGACGTAACCCTGCGGCCCGACGAGACACTTGAGCCTATCCGCGATTACCACGGACTCCTGAGCCTCGAGGGACACGTCAACAAGAACTTCGACATCTTCGGCTACTACGGTGGCGAGTACGCGCAGCGGACGGTCTACACCAGCCCAGTGGGCTCGCTCGTGGGCTATGGTCCGCCGAATCTGAACAATGGCGGATGCTACAACGCTCCGGCGGCACCGTCGTCGGCGATTGGCAACGGTGGCTTCACGGGCACGCTGAGTGCGTCGGCCTGCGGTTCGCCGACGCGCTACGTCCAGGAGCCGATGTTCGGCTTTGCGTGGCGGCCGGTGAACGATCCGCACTACGGCAAGCTGCAATACTCGCTTACCTACAGCTACCTGAAGCGTGGACTATGGTCGGGTGCGGGAAGCTCGACGACACCGCCGGCGCCTCAGACCAACGACTCGATGCTGCACTTCCAGATGCGTTACTACATCCCCTAGACACCGTCGCGCGGTGAGGCTGACGCTTCGCCGCGCGACGGCGTCTTAGGTTAGACAGGCCGAGGTTTTGAACTCGATGCGGCGCAATGAGGCATCGCCCAACTCGGAGGATCCAAAGTGAGACTGAGACTTCTTTCCGCTGCTGTGATTGGCTTGCTGGCGACCGGCGCATGGGCGCAGAACCTGAATGGGGCGGGTGCGACCTTTCCGAACCCGATCTACTCGCGCTGGTTCAGCGAGTATGCACAGCAGCACCCGAGCGCGCACATCAACTATCAGTCGGTGGGGTCGGGCGCCGGCATCCGCCAGGTCTCCGAGAAGACCGTCGACTTCGGCGCATCGGACGGTCCGATGTCGGACCAGCAGCTCGCCGAGGCGAAGGCGAAGGGTGTGAACATCATCCACATTCCAACGGTGTTGGGGGCAGTGGTTCCGGTGTACAACGTCCCGGGTGTTACGCAGGATCTGCACCTGGCGCCGGAGGTCATCGCGGGCATCTACCTGGGCAAGATCACAAACTGGAACGACAGCAACATTCAGCACGACAATCCGGGCGTGAAGCTGCCCAACCACAAGATTCTTCCGGTGTATCGCTCGGACGGATCGGGAACGAACTACATCTTCACCGACTTCCTCTCGAAGGTCGTGCCGGAATTCCAGCAGAGGATCGGCAAGGGCACCTCGGTGAAGTGGCCGATCGGCATCGGGCAGAAGGGCAATGAGGGCGTGGCAGGGATGGTGCGCAGCAGCCCGTACTCGTTCGGCTATGTGGAACTGATCTATGCGCTGCAGAACCACATGGCCTTCGGCCTGGTGCGCAACGCGGCTGGTAAGTACGTGAAGGCCTCGATCGAGGGCGTGACCGCCGCGGCTGCGGGTGCGGCCAAGAACATGCCGGCGGACTATCGTGTTTCGATCACCAATGCTCCGGGCGCGGATGCGTACCCGATCTCCTCGTTCACATGGCTGCTGATTCCGCAGCACTGGGACGACGCCGCCAAGGGCAAGGTCATGGTCGACTTCCTGCACTGGATGCTCGATCACGGCGAGGCGGAGACGACCAGCATGAGCTACGCTCCGTTGCCGAAGGCTGTGGCCGACAAGGTGCGGCAGACGATCAACCAGATTCACTAAGTCATGGATAAGCCGAGTCATGGATAAGCCGCCGGATGCAATGAGATCCGGCGGCTTGTCTCTGAGGCCGATTTACAGTCCTTTCACACTTCGACCCTACCCTCATAAGGGCGCGATATGACTCCACTCAACCCAGTCACCCTGCCGACGCCTCCTAGACCGTCAGCGGGGCGGACGCCCGGGCGAAATGCGCCCGAAACGCCTGAGGCGGGTACTCCCTCGGAGATCAGGCGTTTCCTGCGGGATCGAAGCTCGGGCAGGGCGGCAGATGGAACCTTCGGCGGCCTGATGCTGGCCGCGGCCCTGAGCATCTTCGTCATCGTTGCGCTTATACTCTGGGTCCTCATACACGATTCGCAGCTGTCGATCCACGCCTTCGGCTGGAAGTTCTTTGGGACCTCAGACTGGGATCCGGTCAACGGCAGCTTCGGCGCGCTGCCGTTCATCTACGGCACGCTGGTGTCGTCGTTGCTTGCGCTGCTGATGGCGGTGCCGCTGGCGCTGTGCGTTTCGATCTTTGTCATCGACATCTGCCCGCCGCTGCTGCGCGGGCCAATCTCGTTCCTGACGGAGTTGCTGGCGGCCATTCCCAGCGTGGTCTACGGACTTTGGGCCCTCGTCGTCCTGGTGCCGATCATGCGCGATAGCGTGGGTCCTGTGCTGGAGAAATGGCTGGGCTGGACGGGCCTTTTCGCCGAGCCAAACTTCGGCGTCGGCATGCTTACTGCGAGCGTGGTGCTGGCGATCATGATCTTCCCGATCATTTCGTCGATCAGTCGCGACGTGATGAAAGCTGTACCGATTCATCAGCGCGAAGCGGCACTGGCACTCGGCGCGACGCGCTGGGAGATGCTGCGCATCGGCGTATTGCGCAATGCGAGACTAGGCATCGTGGGAGCTGTCATCCTGGGCCTCGGCCGCGCGCTGGGCGAAACGATCGCCGTCACGATGGTCATCGGCAATCACCCGGACATCGTCAAAAACCTCTTCAACCCGGCCTACACGCTGGCCAGCGTCATCGCGAATGAGTTCACCGAGGCGACGGGCGACCTGTATGTCAGTGCGCTCATCGAGATCGGCCTCGCGCTCTTCCTGGTGACGATTGTGGTGAACGGGATCGCACGAATTCTGGTATGGGCGGTAACGCGCGGAAGCTCAACGAGGACGGCATGATCAGCGCACTTCCAGAACGTTCCCGGCACATGGAACGCGCCATCCGCCTGCGGCGCTCGCTCACGAATCACCTGGTTACCGGATTGGCCGTTCTCAGCACGATCATTGTGCTGGTTCCGCTGGTGGCCATTCTGGGTTATCTGCTCTACAAGGGCACGAGTTCGCTCAACTGGGCGTTCTTCACCAAGGTTCCGGCGCCAGTCGGTGAGTCCGGTGGCGGCATGGCGAATTCCATCGTCGGCTCCGGCATCATCCTTGCCGTCGCGAGCGTGATGGGTATACCGCTCGGAATCGCGGGGGGAGTGTACCTCGCCGAGTATGGCCGCAACGGCCTGCTGGGCAACCTCATCCGCTTCACCGCGGACGTGCTGAACGGTGTGCCGTCGATCGTGATGGGCATCGCGGCGTACGGCCTCATCGTGGTGCACTACAAGTTTTCGGCGCTGGCGGGAGGTGTGGCGCTGGCCATCATGATGGTCCCAACGATCACGCGCACGACCGAAGAGATGCTGGCGACGGTTCCGCATGCACTGCGCGAGGCTGCGCTGGGGCTTGGCATCCCGAAGTGGCGTACGATCCTGTCGGTGAGTCTGCGCACGGCGACGCCGGGTATCATCACGGGCTGCATGCTGGCCTTCGCACGCGTCGCGGGCGAGACCGCACCGCTGCTCTTCACGGCCTTCGGCAACAACTTCTGGAGCTTCAGGCTGACCCAGCCCATTGCGGCGCTGCCGCTGCAGATCTACGTCTACGCGCTGTCGCCATACGATGAGTGGCACCGCCTGGCGTGGGCCGGGGCGTTGGTGCTGATTGTTCTTATTATGCTTTCGGTGACGCTGGTGCGTCTGTATGCGAATCGCGGCACGATCAAGGGAGGCCATTAGGTGGGTGTCGACATTCGCGTCGAAAATCTGAACGCCTGGTACGGGCAGGTGCACACGCTCAAGGACGTGACCCTGCACATCCGGGAGAATCAGTGCACAGCGCTCATCGGCCCGTCGGGCTGCGGCAAGTCGACGTTCGTACGCTGCCTCAATCGTATGCATGAGACGAACCCGATCGCGCGCGCGGAAGGCTCCGTGAGGATGGGTGGTGTGGACATCTACCACGATGCCACACCGGTCGAGATCCGGCGCCGCGTCGGTATGGTCTTTCAGCGGCCGAACCCGTTTCCTTCGATGACGATCTACGAAAACGTCGCCAGCGGGCTCAAGCTGAACGGCTACCGCAACAGGCGCGTGCTGGATGAGGTGGTTGAGCGCTCGCTGAAGCAGGCCGCGCTGTGGGACGAGGTGAAGGACGACCTGAAGAAGAAGTCGGGCGCCAGCCTCTCGGGCGGGCAGCAACAGCGCCTGTGCATCGCCCGCGCCGTGGCCGTGGACCCGGAGGTCCTGCTGATGGACGAGCCGGCGAGTGCGCTCGACCCCGTCTCGACCGCTAAAATTGAAGACCTGATCTTTGAGCTGAAGAGTCAGTACACGATCGTCATCGTGACGCACAACATGCAGCAGGCGGCTCGTGTGGCGGAGCGCACCGGCTTCTTCCTGATCGGCCGGCTGGTCGAGTTCGACGCGACCGACAAGCTTTTCACCAACCCTTCCGACAAGCGGACGGAGGATTACATCACGGGGAGGTTTGGCTGATGCGCATTAAATTTCAACAGAAGCTCGATGAATTGAAGGAGCGCCTGCTCGTAATGGCCGGCCTCGTGGAGCAGGCTATTCAGCGCGCCACCGAGGCCTACTCTTCGCGTGACATGGACCTTTGCGAACTGGTCTCACTCTCGGAGCCGGCGATCAATCGCATGGAGCACGAGATCGATCAGCTCGCGCTCGACCTGCTTGCGATGGAGCAGCCCATGGCCGTCGACCTGCGCTTCATCCTGGCGGTCATTCGCATCAATGCGGACCTGGAGCGCGTCGGTGACCAGGCGGTGAACATCGCGAACCGCGTGAAGGATCTGGGCGCCGCTGCGCACGATCTGCCGGTGGACATCCCCAAGCTCGCGCAGCTGTCCACAGCAATGATTCGCAAGGCGCTGCAGTCGTTCATCGAGGCTGATACGGAGATGGCGCAGGGTGTCCTGTTGCTCGATGACCAGGTGGACGAACTCAACCGGGACGCCTTCCGCACGCTGGGCGCGATGATCCAGGAGCACCCGGAGCGCACCTCCGAGGCGCTGAATGCGCTGGTGATCTCGCGTAACCTGGAGCGCGTCGGAGACCACGCGACCAACATTGCAGAGGACGTGATCTTCTGGGTCAGCGGAGCTGATGTCCGCCATCACTTCGCCTTGAACGCTGCCGCGAATGAGGCGGAGGAGCCAGCGCGCTGAAACCACCCGGCGAAGCTTGATTGCAACGAGCTTGAGTGCCGCCGCCAGGACGGCACTTTGTCGTTGCAAGGGGCTTGGCCGGGAGATCAATTCCAACCGTAAAATCTGCACGCCGGGCAGATTTTACGGTAGAGTCATCTCACAATTTCCCTCGACAGCCGCTGGTTCGGCACAGAGCGTCACGTTCTGACAGGGACCGCAAGAGAGGAGCTTCTCATGGGACAGCACTCTGAGCACTCTGGAAGTTCAATGCCCACCCGCCGCAGCTTTCTCCGTTACGCCGCTCTCGCGGCTGCCACGCCCATCCTCACGGAGGCGCACTTCGCGCGCGCCGCGCAGGCTGCCGCGAAGCCCGCAGCGGCCGGCGGACGCCACGACTTCTTTCTGGCGCCGCCGCCGGATGCTGTGCTGATCAACGCGAACGAGAATCCGATGGGTCCTTGCCAGGCGGCACGCGATACGATTGCGCGATTGATTCCTTCCGGTGGCCGCTACGACCTCTACGGCGAGACCGATCAGCTCATCAAGACCTTCGCCTCGCAGCATCACGTCAGCGAGGACTACGTCGCTGTCTATGCCGGCTCTTCTGAGCCGCTGCACTATACGGTGCTCGCCTTTACGTCGCCCACGCGCAGCTTCGTTGTCGCGGACCCCTCGTATGAGGCGGGCATGGCTGCGGCGACGGCGGCCGGAGCGACAATTCATAAGGTGCCTCTGACCGCGGACTACGCGCACGACCTGAAGGCGATGGTTACGGCAGACCCGAACGCCGGTGTGATCTACATTTGCAATCCGAACAACCCGACCGGCACGCTCACCAGCAAGCAGGACATCGTGTGGGCGCTCGAAAACAAGCCGAAGGGGTCGGTGCTACTGATCGATGAGGCTTATATTCACTTCTCCGACGCGCCGGACGTCATCGATCTGGTTGCCGCTGACAAGGACATCATCCTGCTTCGGACATTCTCGAAGATCTACGGCATGGCGGGGCTGCGCTGCGGATTTGCGCTGGCCCGGCCGGATCTGCTCGCGAAGCTCTCGCGATACGGCGAGAATCCAATGCCGGTAACGGGATCCGGTGCAGCAAACGCGTCGCTGCTCGACGCCAACCTCGTGCCTGCGCGCAAGAAGGCGATGACGGAGCTTCGCAATGAAAACATTGCGTGGCTAAAGCAGAATGGCTACAGGGTTATCGGCGAGCCGCAATCAAACTGCTTCATGATCGACACCGGCCGCAGCGGCCGATCGGTGATGGATGCGATGCAGCAGAAGAAAATCTACATCGGCCGCACATGGCCTATCTGGCCGAACGCTGTGCGCATCACGGTTGGAACGCCGGAAGAGATGGGACGATTCCGCACGGCGTTCAAGCAGGTGATGGATGCCCCGCCGAGCCCTGAACCGGCCAGCCCGCAAACAGCGATGGCAGATGGAGTGCGGCCACCGCGTTTCACCGGAGCCTAGCGCCTTATGCATTTGCGGGCGACTGATGCGTCGGCCGCGAACGACGTCACGGAGTATTCCTAACACCAGCTCAGCATTTGCATTGCGCCGCCACGAAATTCGTGCCGGGCAACCGGCTCATGTAGCTGCGTATACTTCCCTTGCGTGAGCGCAGCGCTTCGAACTCGTGATGTCGTGACAAGTGACTCGGGCGTGGCGGCCCGGCCGCAACCCGAGGCCACGCATTGGGGACGGCGCCGGTGGCTTCTGCTGGCTGTTTTCATCACCTACAGCCTCGCTTATCTTGACCGAGCCAACTATGGCTTTGGCGCCGCCGCCGGTATGGCGAAGACGCTCGGGATTACCGGCGGTAAGAACTCGCTGCTCAGCGCACTCTTCTTTCTCGGCTATTTCTTCTTTCAGGTTCCGGGAATTCTTGCCGCGCGCCGATTCAGTTGCACGCGCCTCGTCGCAATTGCACTGGTTGGGTGGGGAGGCCTCGCCGCGCTTACCGGCGTCCTGCGCAACTTCTGGCTGCTTTCGATCGACCGTTTTCTGCTCGGTGTCGCCGAGAGCATCATCTTCCCGGCGCTGCTATTGATGCTTACGCGGTGGTTTACACGCGCAGACCGCTCCCGCGCCAATACACTTCTGATGCTCGGCAATCCCGTCACCGTGCTCTGGATGTCGGCCATCACGGGCTTCCTCATTGAGCGCTTCGGCTGGCAGCGCACCTTTATCTTCGAAGGCGTGCCGTCGATTCTGTGGGCCATCGTATGGATGCTCTTCGTGCGCGAACATCCAACAGGCGCGCGATGGATGCCCACCGGGGAGGCGGAGCAAATTACCGCACGACTTGCGCTCGAACAGCGCGAGCTGCCGACCTCTGCACACCAGACGACACAAACTCTGCGCGCCGCGTTGCTGCGCAGGGACGTCATTGTGCTCGCCGTTCAATACTTCTGCTGGAGCGTAGGTGTCTACGGATTCGTGCTCTGGCTGCCGACGATCGTTCGCCACGGAGCGTCGCTTAACATGGGCCGCACCGGACTCGTCTCCGCGGCGCCGTACCTGGTGGCAATTGTGCTGATGTATATCGTGTCGCAGATATCGGATCGCACGGGCCGCCGCGCCCAGATGGTGTGGCCCTTCCTGCTGCTTTCAGGCATTGCTATGATGGGCTCATTCTTGCTGGAGCCCCATCGATTTTTGTGGGCGTATCTCTGCCTGCTGATTGCAGGTGCAGGAATGTACGCGCCGTACGGCCCGTTCTTCGCCATCATGCCGGAGCGCATTCCGCAGAATCGGGTTGGCGAGGTGATGGCGCTTGTGAACAGCGCAGGCGCTCTGGGTGGATTCACCGGCAGCTATCTTGTCGGTCTCCTGCGTTCCATCACCGGCAGTGAGCGGCCCGGATACCTGCTGATGTCTATCTTTCTGGTCCTCTCGGCGCTGCTAATTATCTGGCTGCCGGATCCGCCCGCAACAAACCTGTTGAAGGAGCCTCTGCGTGCCTGACCCGCTACGGCTGCGCGATGTGCTCGAGAGCGACGCCAGCCTCTTTTCCGAAGTGCGCACGCACGCCAAGGGCCCCGAAGGCATGCTGCCCATCACGCCGGAGATGCTGCTCACTGAGCCTTCGGGAAATCTCTTCGGCCTCTCACAGGACGCGGGCATGGGATGGGAGCCCACGCGTTTGCTCGATCCGGAGTTCCTCATCCTCAGCACGCACGGCGGCCTCCGCGCAGCCGACGGAACGCCCATCGCGCTGGGCTTCCATACCGGCCACTGGGAGGTCGGACTGCTCGTTGCCGAAGCTGCGCGCGAACTTCGCCGCCTGCGTGCAATGCCGTTTGCCGGCGCGTGCACAGACCCGTGCGACGGCCGCACGCAGGGCACGGCGGGCATGCTCGACTCGCTGCCCTATCGCAACGATGCGGCGATGGTGCTGCGCCGGCTCATGCGCTCGCTGCCGCAGCGCCGTGGCGTGCTCGGCATCGCCACCTGCGACAAGGGCCTGCCCGCGATGATGATGGCGCTCGCATCAAGCGGACCGTTGCCGGGAGTGCTTGTGCCTGGCGGCGTAACGCTGCTGCCCGACGAAGGCGAAGACGCAGGCCGCGTGCAGACCATCGGCGCACGCTTCGCACAAGGTGAGATCTCACAGGAGTATGCCGCTGAGATAGGCTGCCGCGCCTGCGCGAGTCCCGGCGGTGGCTGCCAGTTTCTGGGCACTGCGGCGACCTCGCAGGTCGTTGGCGAAGCGCTCGGACTGTCCCTGCCCCACACCGCTCTCGCACCCTCTGGTCAACCGCTCTGGCAAGAGGCCGCTGCACGCTCGGCACGCGCTCTGCTGCGGCTCGCCCAACTCGGGCTCGGCACGCGTGACATCGTCACTGACGCCGCGATCCGCAACGCAATGATCCTGCATGCTGCGTTCGGCGGATCGACGAATCTGCTGCTGCACGTTCCGGCCATCGCGCACGCTGCCGGCTTGCGACGGCCCACTCGTGCCGACTGGGAGAGTGCGAATCGTGAGGTTCCGCGCATCGTTGATGCGCTGCCCAACGGCCCGCGCAACTTCGCTACGGTGCAGGTCTTTCTCGCAGGCGGTGTGCCGGAGGTCATGCTGCATCTCCGACGCGCCGGCCTGCTCGACACAACCGTGACCACTGCAAGCGGCGATACGCTCGCAAACAGCCTTGACTGGTGGGAGGCGAGCGACCGGCGTCGCGCGCTCAAACAGCGTCTCCGCGATATCGATGGCATCGATGCCGAAGAGGTGATTCTCTCGCCCGATCGTGCCCGCTCATGCGGTCTTAGCTCTACCGTCTGCTTTCCCGTCGGCAATCTCGCGCCGGAAGGCGGCGTTATTAAGAGCACTTCCATCGATCCTTCGCTCATCGACGCAGACAACTTCTATCGGCACGAAGGTCCCGCCAAGGTCTTTGTCACCGAGGCCGCAGCTATTGCAGCAATCAAGCGTGGCGAAATCGGCCACGGCGATGTTCTTGTGCTTATTTGCGGAGGTCCGCTCGGTGCAGGCATGCAGGAGGTCTATCAGATCACCTCCGCACTTAAGGCGCTGCCATTCTGCAAGCATGTTGCGGTGCTCACCGACGCGCGTTTCAGTGGGGTCTCCACCGGAGCCTGCATCGGTCACATCTCGCCGGAGGCCCTCGCCGGTGGTCCTGTGGGACGTGTGCGGGATGGCGACTGGATCGAGATCGTGGTCGATCGAAACGCACTGCACGGCACGGTCAATCTCATCGGCGAAGGCCCTGAGCGATTCAGCGCTGACGAAGGTGTGCGTCGCCTGGCCGGCCGTCAGCCTCGCTCCGACCTTGCACCCCACCCGTTTCTGCCCGAAGACACGCGCCTCTGGGCCGCGCTGGTACAGGCCAGTGGAGGCGTGTGGGGCGGATGCGTCTACGACACCAGCGCCATTGTTGATCAGCTCGCCCGCGGCGCGAACACGGAGAGGAAGTAGCGATGAAGCTTTACAACACCACACGTGGTCTCCTCGTCGAACAACAGGGCCGATTCCATAGAGTGGACGCCGGCTTCGATGAACTTGTTCGCGGCAATGACCCGCGATCACTCGCAGAGGAAAGCCTTAAGTCGACGTCAGTCGCCGCGCCCGATGCGAACGAGTTCCTCGCGCCTATCGGCTCGCAGGAGGTATGGGCTGCGGGGGTTACCTACTTTCGCAGCCGCAGCGCGCGCATGGAGGAGTCCAGGGACGCTGGTGGTGGCAGCTTCTACGATCGCGTCTACTCCGCCGTTCGTCCGGAGCTCTTCTTCAAGGCGACAGCACGTCGTGTGGTCGGTCCCGGCGCGAATGTTCGCATCCGCTCCGACGCAAGATGGTCGGTCCCCGAGCCCGAATTGACGCTGCTGCTCAATCCGCGCGGCGAGATCATCGGCTACACCATCGGCAATGACATGAGCTCGCGCGACATCGAGGGCGAGAATCCGCTCTACCTTCCGCAGGCCAAGGTCTACGACGGGAGTTGCGGGCTTGGCCCCGGTGTCCTGCTCAGCAACGAACCGCTGCCAAAGATTACCGCGATCCAGATTCAGATCATGCGCGGCGGCCGGGCCGCATTCGAAGGAAACACGACGCTTGCCGAGCTGAAGCGTGACCCGAAGGAACTTGCGAGTTGGCTCTTCCGCGATAGCAGCTTTCCGGACGGCGCGTATCTCATGACTGGCACCGGCATCGTCCCCGGCGACGAGTTCACGCTCGCACACGGCGATCTCATCCGCATCTCCATCGACGGCCTGGGCACACTTGAGAATCGCGTCGCCTGACGCTGTCTTACCCGCGCGTGAACTTTCCGTTGACCATGCGTTGAATGCCGAGCGGATTGCCGCGCCGCAGCTCCGCCGGCAACGACGCATCCGGAAAATCCTGGTAGCACACCGGCCGTGCGAACCGCACGATAGCCCGCGTGCCCACTGACGTCGTTCGGCTGTCGGAGGTCGCCGGAAACGGCCCGCCGTGCACCATCGCGTGACACACCTCAACACCTGTGGGATAGCCGTTGAACAGCACCCTGCCGACCTTCGTCTCGAGCACACTTACGAGCTCAGAAGCCTCACGCAGATCGTCCTCTGTCCCGTGAATCGTTGCGGTGAGATGTCCGTGCAAACGCTTTGCCACGCCGACGAGTTCGCCGGTTTCGCCATAATGAATCAGCAGCGTCGTCGGGCCAAAGATCTCCTCCTCCAATTCGTGATTCGCCGCGAAGTCCGCCAAAGGAACACTGAAGACCGCGGCGCCGCCGATTGCTGCGTCGCCCGCTGTCGAGCCTTCGAAGCCGGCGACCCACTCCGCCTTCCCACGCCCACGCCGCTCCGCAACGGCCGCGTTATACCGCTCCGCGATGGGCGGCGTCAGCATCCCATGCGCGCCGAGCGCGCTCACGCCACTGCGCAGCGCATCAAGAAACTCATCCATTCCCTGCTGCGGTACAAAGACAAGGCCCGGCTTCGTACAGAACTGTCCGGACCCCAGCGTAAACGACGTCTGCAGGCCCTTCGCCAGGTCCGCAGCGCGCTCTCGCAGCGCGCCGCGCAGGATGAACAACGGATTTGTACTGCCCATCTCCGCGTAGCAGGGGATCGGCTGCGGACGTGCCGACGCAAGACGCATCAACGCCTGGCCGCCACTCGCAGAGCCTGTGAACGCAATAGCCTGGATAGCGGGATGTTGCACGAGCGCGGTGCCCACCTCCGTGCCGTGATCCAGCAGCAACGCGAAGACACCAGCCGGCAGATTACACTTTGCAGCTGCGCGCACAATCGCACGCCCCGCGAGTTCGCTCGTGCCGGGATGGGCGGGATGAGCCTTCACGACTACCGGGTTGCCGGCCGCAAGCGCCGACGCGGTATCTCCTCCCGCAACCGAGAACGCGAGCGGAAAGTTGCTCGCCCCAAACACAACCACCGGCCCCAGCGGCCGAAGCATCGAGCGGACGTCCGACCGCGGCATCGGCTTGCGCTCGGGCAGCGCCTCATCAACGCGTGCGTCCACCCACGAGCCATCCTCGGCCACCTCTGCAAACAGACGCAGCTGTCCAGTCGTGCGTGCAAGCTCACCTTCCAGACGAGGCCGTGGCAATCCTGTTTCAAGCTGCGCACGCTCAACGATTGCGGCGCCGTCTGCTGTCAGCTCATCCGCGATGGCACGCAAAAAGTTCGCGCGTTCACGGGGGCCGATCGCAGCGATGCGAGGCGCGGCCGCCGCAGCAAGCTCCGCGGCGCGCGCGACGTCCTGCGCCGATGCAGAGATGAACTCCGGATCCAACGTTTTTCCGGTTGAGGGATCAATAGCGCGAAAGCGAACGCCGGTTCCACCTTGAGCAGCGCCGTCGATGAGAGAGGATATAGCGGATTGCATCTATACATTCACCTTGTCTTATTACCTGCAGTTGAACCGCAGTGTCAGTTCTTACAAATCCCGAAGAAGCAACCCGATAGCAGACATCTGCATCGGCAATCCCTCGGGACCGCGCGCGAAATACAGCCGTCACTTCACTTATATTGAAAGGGGCTGTTGAGCCGCCACTCCAGCCTATACCGGATTCAATCTATGAAGAAACCTGCCGTCCTAATCGTCGACGATGAGCTCCCGGCTGGAAGCTCTTCAACTGGCTCGATCTGCCTGGCAACTACTCACACCTGAAATATCCGTCTGCATTCCAGGCCGGCTTCGGCGAACCGATGAGCCTCTGTGTCGCAGACTCAGCATCGTTCAGCGCAGGATTGGAGAAGGTCGCCGCCCACGAAAACGTCAACCGCCGAACGCCCGATGTACACCGTGCAGAGCACGCGGAGGATGAATCGGGCCGCGCTATTCTCTTCATGGACGCGACACAGCGCTGCCACGCCGAAGAGTTGCTTCAGGCTGTAGCCGGCAAGTCCGCGCCCACTGTCAGCGCGCTCCCCGATTTTCTCGCGCGCGACGGCATAATTCAGTTTCAGCTTGTCGCAAGACGCGTTGGATTCTCCGTAAACCTTGATGCCGTCAATCGCAGGCATCTCATTATTAGCTCTGAGCTACTCAAAGTAGCTATGAGCGTGAAGAGCCGAATGCCGGAAGGAGGAGCGCAGTGACGTCACAAGATACGCAGACCATCTCCGGCAGAATTACGCGAATGAATCTGCTCGTCAGCGGCTCCGTGCTAATCCTCGCTGTCCTGGCGTTCTTTTCGTATGACATGCTCTCCTTCCGCCAGAACCTGATCAACGACCTTCGCGCCGAGGCCCAGATTATCGGCGCCAACAGCATCACGGCGCTCACCTTTGACGATCGCGCGAGTGCAGCTTCCACCTTGCAGGAGCTCAACCACTCCCCGGATATCGTCTCCGCGGTTCTCACCACCGATGAGGGCGCAGTCTTCGCCACCTACGGCTCCGCCGATGAAACCGCGTTCACCGGCAAACACGTGCTTGCCCGAGGGGAGACGGAGCATCACTGGCTCAACGGCCGACGTCTTCTCCTGGCGCACCGCATCATGTTTGAGGGCGCATCACTCGGTGTGGTCTACATCTCTGCCACGCTTAACGAGATCGGCCAGCGCGCCCGTCATTATCTGCTCATCGCCGGGCTCATCCTTATTCTTTGCATGCTGGCGGCACTGCTCATCAGCTCGCTATTGCGCAAGCTTGTCGCACAACCCATTGCGTCGCTCGCTGAAACCGCGCGCTCCATCTCGCGCAAGCACGACTACTCCGTTCGCGCCGAAGAGTCCACCGACAGCGTTGAGATGTCCGTGCTCACCGAGGCCTTCAACGAGATGCTGCAGCAGATTCAGCAGAGCGAGGCCGCCCTGCGCAGATCGCGTGACGAGCTTGAGCAGCGGGTTGAAGAGCGCACTGCCGAGTTGCGCGACGCCAACCGCGAACTCGAGGCCTTCTCCTACACCGTCGCGCATGATCTTCGCGGTCCGCTGGACTCCATCACCGGCCTCGCCTACCTGCTCGCGGGCGCATCGTCCCAGCTTGATCCCAACAGCCGCGAGATGGTCCAGCGCCTGCAGGATTCGACGAAGAACATGAGCGCGCTCATCGACGATCTGCTCAACTTTGCGCGCGCCTCCACCACTCCCGTGCGGCGCGATCAGGTCAACCTCACTGCAATCGCCCTCCGGATCGCCGGCGACCTGCGGAGCTCCGAGCCCACTCGCAGCGTTGACTTCGTCATCGCCGATCTCCCATCCGTCGAGGCCGACTCCGGCCTTATGCGCATCGTCCTGGACAACCTCCTGTGCAATGCGTGGAAGTACACTTCGCACCACGCGAAGGCCTGCATCGAGTTCGGCGCAAAACAAATCGATGGCCGCATGGTTTACTTCGTACGCGACGACGGTACAGGTTTTGACCCGAATCGCACTGGCGAAATCTTCCAGCCCTTCCATCGCCTGCACAGCAAGAGCGAGTTCCCCGGAACCGGCATCGGCCTCGCCACCGTGCAGCGTATCCTCGCCCGTCACGGCGGTGAGATCTGGGCTGAGGGCCACCTCGAAAAGGGCGCGACCTTCTACTTCACTCTGCCAGCAGCCGCCTGAGCGGGCCTCACTCGCCGAAGGAGCAAAAACTAAAACAGCGCCAGCACAATCGCCCCCGCCGTAATCAACACTCCGCCCGCGACTTTCGCGGGCGTCAGCTTCTCACCCAGGATCGGCCACGCCAGCAGGATTACCAGCACTACACTCAGCTTGTCGATCGGCGCTACCTTTGATGCCTCGCCTAACGATAGCGCCCTGAAGTAGCAGATCCACGACAGGCCCGTCGCCAGGCCAGACAGCGACAGCAGCATCCAGCTCCGCTTGTCCACGGTCGCGATCTCGTGATGGCCGCCCAGCGCAATCGCGATGGCCCATGCAAACACAACGACGACTGTCGTGCGAATCGCTGTCGCCAGGTTCGGATCGACATGCGACACGCCGGCCTTCGCCAGCAGGGCCGTCGCCGCTGCAAACACCGCTGAAAGAACCGCCCAGTAAAGCCAGGACACGACTCACGCTCCGGTCGAAGACAATCTCTGTTCACATCTTCGACGGGGAGCGCGATTCAAACAACTTGCATTCACATAACGCCAAGGCTAGACCCGAACCTCCCAGCCTGGCTGATACTCGCGTCCCCACTGCTTCATTGCCTCTGCGTCGTTGCGGATGTGCCCATTTGTCGGGTCGAGATGCAATTCGCGCTGCACGCGCCACGCGATGTTCGAGAGCAGCAGCATCGTCACGCTGACGTTTGCCACCGGGATCGGCGAGTGCAGCGGCTCACCCTTCTGGATGCCCGCGATGAAGTTCGCAAAGTGCGCATCGGTCATCGAATCGCGGCTCAGCAGATCGCCGCTCGACGCGCGGTCTTTCGTCGCCACAAACTCATCTGTCTTCTTCCCGTTCAGGTCATAGACCTCGTAGCTCGTGCGATCGATGAGGACCGAACCTGTCGTCCCATGGACAAGAACTCCGCGGTCGCGTCCGTAGGTCTTCATGCCGTTCGCCGACAGTCCCTCCCACGTAATCATGTGGTTCGGATACTCGAAGTTGGTCATCATCGTGTCCGGAAACTGCCAGTCGTCCTTGTAGGCATATCGCTTGCCTGTCGCGACGATGCGCTCCGGCATATCGACGCCCAGCGCCCAGCGCGCGATGTCCACCTCATGCGTGCCGTTGTTCAGCGCCTCGCCGGTTCCATAGCGAGTCAGCCAGTGCCAGTTGTACGGATGAACGTTGTCCACGTACTGCGTGCGCGGCGCCGGCCCTTGCCACAGATCCCAGTCCAGCGTAGCCGGCACCGGCGCAGGCTTGCCGATGCCCATCGACTTCCGTGGATTCGCGTACCACGTCTTCGCGTAGTACGCCCTGCCGACGATGCCGTCGTGAATCTGCTGGATCATCTTGATCGTGTGCGGCGACGACCGCTGCTGATCGCCCACCTGTACCAGCTTTCCGTGCTTCTTTTGCGCCTCGACCACCAGCTCGCCCTCGCGCGGGTTGTGGCTGCTCGGCTTCTCGACGTAGACATGCTTGCCCGCGCGCAGTGCGAGTACGGCCATGGGCGTGTGCCAGTGGTCGGGCGTGGCAATCGTAATCGCGTCCACGTCCTTGGATTCCAGCGCCTTGCGGAAGTCCTGGTTCGCCGTTGGCGCATAGCCCAGCGTCTTCTGGGCCTCCGGCGCAAACTTCGCGAGCACGTTTTTGTCCACGTCGCAGTAGTGCGTCATCCGCGCGTTCTTCCCGTTGTTGGCGATCGCAGAAAGGTGCGCGCGCCCGCGGCCGTTCAGTCCTGCCGTGGCAAAGTTCACGCGATCATTCGATCCAACAATCTGCGCATAGCTTCGTGCAGGCGCGGCCAGCGCAGTTCCGGCAACCGTGACGGCGAGGCCGTCCAGAAACGTACGACGCGACATCTCAGGCATTAGAGAAATTCTCCAGACTTGAAACTAAACCCACCAAAACTGTACATGGCGGGAGGCGACTCAGGCTAACAGCCGGCCGGTGTCTCCCTGCAGCGCTTCGCCAAAATCCGGGCGCAGATTTGGGAATCTCCGGCCCCCGGAACCTCGTCGAATGCAGAGACGGATTCCTCCGCGGCGGGAAGTCTACACTGCTGCGATACTGGACTCGGCGCTCAGGAGGAGCGTTCCCTTGGCAACGACGCTAGAGGCTTTCAACACGACGTTGGCCAGTGCCCGCACGACGGTCGCCTTTCGCGAGACCGTAAGCCTCGCTATTGATAGTTTTCGCACCAGCAAGGCCCGCTTCCTCCTCACCATGCTGGGCATGGTCATCGGGTCGGCTTCCATCATCCTGGTGGCCACGCTCGGCCTCACCGGGCGCCAGTACGCGCTCAACATGATCGCCTCGATCGGGCCGAACATGATCGAGATGCAGTACGTCGGCGGCAGCGTCGCCGGGCCGGACAATACGACCGTACAGGACTCGATGACGCGGGAGGACCTGACCACTGTCCTCGACCAGGTCCCCGGCATCACCGCCAGCTCGCCGATGCTCGAGTACCACGACCGCATCTCCATGGGGAACGGTGTCACGAAAGACACCATGTTCCTCGGCGTGAGCCCGCAGTACAAGGAGGTCCGCAACCTCAAGGTGCTTACAGGACGCTTCTTTGACGATCAGGACGCAACGACTCACGCCAAGGTCGCCGTCCTTATCGCGCCGCTGGCTGAGGCTCTCTACGGCAGCTACGCGGCAGCCGTAGACCAGAAGATCTCCGTCAAAGGCATTCCGTTTACGGTGATCGGCGTCTTCAAGGAGGGCGTCGAGACCTTCGGCCAGAGCGAGGTCAACGACCAGACCATCCTTATTCCGTATCCGGTCGCGCGCTACTTCACGGGCACCGACACTGTGAAGCAGATCTTCTTCTCCGTCGCCAATCCGAATCAGGTCGAGCCCGCGGCCGCGCACATTCTGGAGGTCATCCGCTCGCGCCATCGTCCCACCAGCGTCTACAACGCCTTCACGCTCACTGCGGTCCTGCGCGTCATGGGGCAGATCGCCACGATGCTCACCATCGTGCTGACGCTGGCCTCGGCGATCACGCTCATCGTCTCGGGCGTGGGCATCATGAACTCCATGCTGGCGAACGTGCAGGCGCGCATCAAGGAGATCGGCATCCGCAAGGCTCTCGGCGCCACGCGGCGTGAGATACGAATGCAGTTCCTCACGGAGTCCATCTTCATGTCGCTCTCGGGCGGCCTCGTGGGGACCATTATCGGGCTGGCGCTGCCGCTCAGCCTGCGCATGTTTACCAGCATCAAGATTCCGATCTCGCCCTGGAGTGCGGTGATTGCGCTGGCGACCTCGGTGCTGGTGGGTGTGGCCTTCGGGACGCTGCCGGCACAGCGAGCGGCGCGGCTGGATCCGGTGGCGAC
>DATNGO010000091.1:0-8555 GCA_035605855.1 Acidobacteriaceae bacterium
CGTCTTCGTCGAGCAATCGGGTCATCAGCCGTTGTGGAGCCTGGGTACAGCGCGGCTTCAGAGCGCAAGCGCCGCAGTCGGCCTTGCTGGCTGTGTAGTAGATGGCCTTGTCCTTCTTCGAGATCTGTTTGCGCTGAAGCGCCTTGCGACCGCTCGAAGCCAAGCTCGGACATCGCCAGCCGATCCACGAACGCATCGATCACACGGCACACATGATCGGCCGGAATAAGATCGTCCAGCACCACAGGAAACAGCGCCCCCTGCTCCCGCCCTTCGCCCCGGATATAACCCATAAACGACGATGCCCTCGCTTCCGCAAGGGCATCTTCTCATCTACAGATGTTTAAATCAGAGTTCCGTAACAGGTTCGATTGCCGGGCCTTCACACTTTTCAGTGGCCTGTCTCAGAAGTGATACGCAATACCGATCGCCGGCATTGAAAGTACGTAGTACCGGTTCGTCTTGAAGGTTGAGATACCGAAGTCCGGCGCCTTCGTTACAAATCCGCGGTACTCGACGCGAATATCGAAGCTCGGGCTGATCTCATACGCCAAACCGCCGCCAAACAGTGCGCCGATGTTCGTATTCTGCTTAGTATCGAGATTCGAGGTCCCGTTGTCCTTGATCGGCGTAAAGATCATGCCGCCGATGCCGGCCTGCAGGAACGGGTTATACCGCCCATAGGTGCGCGAATAGACGTAGGCACCCGTAATCTCCTGCTGGCGCGAGTGCACCTTTCCGCCATAGCTGACGTTGTTGTAGTAGATCGTGTTCTGCGCAAATGAATAATTAAGCTCAAGCGCGCTGCGTGGCGTCAGCATGTAGCGGTAGCTCAACAACGCCCCGCCGGTATTGGTTGAATGCATTGGGAAGACGCCCAATCCGTTTACGTCAGGAGCCGTAACTCCCGTCAAGCTGATACTGGCATCCTGCCGGCTCTCCTGCGCGTGTCCCGCCGTGACGAATCCCAGCAGCAGAGCGCCCAGCAACATCATTTTCTTCATGCGTAGCGAAACCCCTTCACCAATCGAGCACACTCCTCCCCGGTCCCTATCGGCCGTCCCGAAGAAGAGGCCAGCAGGTCGTGCGGCGCTCTGATGCCAATTGTACCTGCATAGCGGTCGCCTGCACGGCAACCCCCATTCTTTCCACACCTCTGCCCACACGAAAGGGCGCGGAGGATTACTCCGCGCCCCGCTCGTTGTCGGCTCTTCGTCAGCTCTGCGGAGCCGGAGGCGGTGGTGGCGGCGGTGGTGGTGGTGGTGGATGCGGTGTCTCCCCGGCAGGAGCTCCGCCCGGTGCACCACCGCGCATGCGATCGCGCATCTGCGCCTGCATGGCTGCATACTTCGTCTTCTGATCCGGCGTCAGCAGCGCTTCGATCTTGTCCTGCTCACCCTTCCGGATCGTCATCATCTGCGACCGCCGGTCATCCTGCGACAGCGACGAATTCGAGCGCACCGCCTCCATCTTCGTGCGGCTGTCTTCGAAGATTGTCTTCACCTGCGACGTCTGATCGTCCGTGAGGTTCAGATTCTGTTTGAGCATGTCTGTCCGGCGGCCCGGATCCATCATGCCGCGGCCACCGCCCGGTCCCTGCATTGCTTGTCCTGCTGGCGGAGGTGGAGGCGGCGGCGCCTGATCCTGCGCGAAAGCGGCACCCACCGCCGCAACACCCAGCCCGAATACAAGCACGGCCGAGCGAACCATCATCATCCTTCTGCTTGTCATTCTTCTTACTCGCTTTCTGCGAAATGCGCCGGCCTGACTCCTGCCCGGCGGCGCTCCGGCTACACCATAGACGACGCCCCCTCAAAAAGAGTTCCGTCCGCGCAGAATGAATTTTCACTGCCCCAAAGCCCTTTATCGGGAAGAAATTAACCGCGCTCCACCGCAAAGCAGAACGGGTCTCCATGTGCCTCTGCATGCCCCTCTATCAGCTTAAGAAACGCCTGCGCGGCGTGCGAGAGCGTCGCCTGCCGGCGCAGCACCAGCCTCAACCTTCGCTCCAGCGGAAGTTCCGGCACCGTGATTCCGACCAGGGCGCCGCTCTCCAACTCGTACTCCACAGTCAGCTTCGGCACCAGGGCCACGCCGTCTCCCTTCTGCACAAATCGCTTGATCGCGTCCAGGCTGGGCAGTTCCACCTCCATCTTCAGCGGCTGCTTATGCCTCTTGAACGACGCAATCACCTTTTGCCGCAGCGGCGACGGCACATTGTGCGCCACAAAGCTCTCCCTGCCGAGCCTCTGCAGCGTGGCCTTGCCGGCCTTCGCCAACGGATGCGCCGGACTCACCACACACACCAGCTCATCCCGGTAGACAGCTATCGAGCGTACCTGCGGATCCTCGGGTCTGAAGCTCACCACGCCCATGTCCACCGCATGCTGCAACACCTCGTCCGCGACGCGGCTCGCGAGCGTGCGTTGCACCGCGACCTTCACCCGCGGATGCTCTCTTCTGAACGCATGAATCAGGGGCAGCAGATACAGGCACGTGTACTCATTGGCCGCCAGCGTTAACTTGCCCGTGTGCATGGACCGCAGATCCGCCAGCGCAGAGCTCGCATCCATCCGCAGATTCAACATCTTCTGGGCATACTCCTTCAACACCTCGCCGGCGTCTGTGAGTGTGCCGTCCCGCGAGCTGCGCTCCAGCAGCGTCTCGCCCAGCTCGGCTTCCAGCTTGGCGATTACCTGGCTCACCGCCGGTTGTGTCCGGTGCAGACGCGCCGCCGCTCGCGAAAAACTCCGCTCCTCCGCTACCGCCAGAAACGTCTCCAGTTGAAAGAGGTCCATCTTCGTCTTTATCCTTTTGTGTCGTCCACTTACGCCCGGGTCCGGGATCAAACCGCCGGGCTATAGCGGCATTAGAAATGCGAATACATCGCATACCCAGCATAAGCTCAGGTTATGCTTGGAGACAACGGAAAGGTCACCGGCCATGGCACTCTCCAACCAGATCGTCTTCTTTGACACCACCCTCCGCGATGGCGAGCAGTCGCCCGGCTGCACCATGCACCACAACGAGAAGCTCCGTATGGCGCACCAGCTCGCCAGGCTGGGAGTTGACATCATCGAAGCCGGATTCGCCATCGCCTCGCAAGGCGACTTCAACTCAGTCAACGCAGTCGCCAGAGAGGTCCGCGGCCCCCGCATCGCCTCCCTCGCCCGCTGCAAGCGCGAGGACATCGAGGCCGCCGCCCGTGCCGTTGAGCCCGCGCCGAAGAACCGCATCCACGCCTTCCTCGCCACCTCCGACCTCCACCTCGCGGCCAAGCTCCGCATCACGCGCACCCAGGCCATCGACCAGGTCGGCGAGTGCGTTCGCCTCGCCCGCAGCTACACCGACGACGTCGAGTTCTCCACCGAGGACGGCACCCGTTCCGACATCGACTTCCTCATCCAGATGGTCAACGTCGCCGTCCAGGCCGGCGCCACCACCATCAACATCCCCGACACCGTTGGCTACACCACGCCCGCAGAATATAGAGCGCTCTTCGAAAAAGTACGCGCCAACGTCCCCGGCTCCGACTCGATCATCTTCTCCACGCACTGCCATGACGATCTCGGCATGGCCGTTGCCAACTCGCTCGCGGGCGTTGACGGCGGCGCGCGTCAGGTCGAGTGCACCATCAACGGCATCGGCGAGCGCGCCGGCAACGCCGCTCTCGAAGAGATCGCCGCCGCGCTCACCACCCGCCATGACCGCTATCCCTACACCTCGAACATCGTCATGAACCAGCTCTACCCAACCTCAAAACTTCTCGGCGAGATCATCAGCTTCACCTGCTCGCCCAACAAAGCCGTGGTCGGCGCAAACGCCTTCGCACACGAGAGCGGCATCCACCAGCACGGCGTGCTCGCCAACCCACTGACTTACGAAATCATGACGCCGGCCTCGGTCGGCTTCAGCGGCCAGAACATCGTGCTCGGCAAACACAGCGGCCGCCGCGCCCTCGAACACCGCCTCACCGAGCTCGGCCACAAGCTATCCAAGCCCGAACTCGACGCCGTCTACCTGCGCTTCACCGAACTCGCCGACCGCAAGAAATCCATCTACGACCAGGACATCCTCGCGCTGCTGCACGAGCCCCTGGCCGAAGTCGCCAACGTCCCTTAGTCTTTCCGGTTTGCAAAACAGCTGAGCGATCGAAGAGACCAAGCGCCAAAGGCGCGACGACATAACAGCCTGGGGCGAAGCCCTAGGAAATGAAGGCAGAGAACGATAGAGCGCTGAAGGCGCGACATATAAAGGCAACCCATGAAGCTCAAGATCGCCATCCTCGCCGGAGACGGCATCGGCCCCGAGGTCACCCGCGAAGCCGTCAACATCCTCAAGGCCATCGCCGAGTTCGGCAGCCACGAATTCACCTTCACCGAGGCACTCATCGGGGGCGTTGCAATTACGGCTGAAGGCGCTCCGCTACCCAAACAGACCATCGAGATCGCGCTCGATGCCGACGCTGTTCTCCTCGGCGCCGTCGGCGACAACAAGTTCAACCACCTCACACCCGACAAGCGCCCCGAGGCCGGCCTGCTGCAGATCCGCCAGGTCCTCGGCGGCTTCGCGAACCTCCGTCCCTGCCTCGCCTTCGCCGCGCTCTCTGACAACTCGCCGCTGCGCCCCGAGGTCACCAGGGGCGTCGACATCCTCTTCGTCCGCGAGCTTCTCGGCGGTCTCTACTTCGGACAGCCACGGTCTTGGAATCAAAGCCCGGCAGCACCTGGCGGTGGCGAGGCCATCAACACCATGCGCTACACCAGGGACGAGGTCATCCGCGTAGCTCGGATTGCCTTTGAGCTCGCCCGCAAGCGCCGCAAGAAGCTCACGCAGGTCGACAAGGCCAACGTGCTCGAATGCTCGCAGCTCTGGCGCGCCACCGTCGACGGGCTCAAGTCCGAATACCCCGACGTCACCGTCGAGCACCAGCTCGTCGATTCCATGGCCATGCACCTGATGAACGTGCCGCGCAACTTTGACGTCGTGCTCACGGAAAATCTCTTCGGCGACATTCTCTCCGACGAGTCCGGCATCATCACCGGCTCGCTCGGCATGCTGCCCTCGGCCACACTTGGCGGCAAGGTCAATCTCTACGAGCCCGTGCACGGCTCCGCCCCCGACATCGCCGGCAAGGGCAAGGCCAACCCGCTCGGCGCCATCCTCACCGCCGCCATGCTTCTTCGCCACTCCGCCGGCCTCGAAGAAGACGCGCTCGCCATCGAAGCCGCGGTCGACAAGGTTCTCGCCGCCGGTTACCGCACCTCCGACATCGCTCGCGGCAACGACGGCGCCAACGTCACGACTCATGAAATGGGCAAGCTCGTGCACGAAGCACTCGCTCAGTCCATCGACAAACAGCAGTCACTTCACGCCGTCTAGCCTTTGTTCTTCTTTCTGTCATTCCCGAAGGGAATCTGCTTCACCAGAATCACCACCGAACCAACAATGCGCCGCATGCTCCAACTCGCCGCCTTCACGCTGCTCCTCACAGCAGCCTTCGGCGCGCGCGCGCAGATCACCAGCTCCGACGTCCTCGTCGCCAGGCCACCGCGCAATCCCGCGCGCGGTCCCGTGAAGCCCACCGACAGCCTGCAATGGCTCTGGCCCTTCGCGAAGCCCGAGCCTATCGGCCGCGCCGCTGACCTCCGCCTCGACGCCCGCTTCCACGCGCTGCTCTCCAATAACTTCCATCGGCCACAGGCCATGTGGGGTCCCGAACCCGGCGAAAACCAGCCGCTCGACGCCATCATCCCGCTCTTCCTCTCGCGCTACGGCACCGTCACCGCGCAGCAGAACCGCTACCTCACCGTCGATGGCTGCGTCCCGGACTTCTGCGCCGCGCACGGCCTCCTCTGGGTCGACCTCGGCACGCCGCACCCGCTCGTCATCTTCGCCGCGGTCAACTGGTCGCCCCAGTCCCACACCACCGACGAAGCCGCCGCCAACTACAACCTCTGGATCTACCCAAGCCGCGAGCTCTCCGCCGACGGCCTTCCGCTCGCCTTCACCGAGAGCCTTTCGAACTGGGACGCGCGGCTCGCCGCGGCACACCGCCTCGTACCGCACATCGAGCATGCAACACTCGTCGAGCCGGGCGGCGCTCCTTACGCTCTCACGCCCTCACTCGTCGGAGCCAACACCATTGCATCGCAGCCCGACACCACAGCATCAGACGAGCAGCCAACTCACAGCTCGCAACTCAAACCTCGCAATTGAATTCAGGTCACAACGCCATGAGCACAGCGAACAACCCGATCCAGCAGCCACGCACCATGTTCGAAAAGGTCTGGCAGAACCACGTCGTCGCCGAACCCGCGGGCGAGCCCACGATCCTCTACATCGACCTCCAGCTCATCCATGAGGTCACCTCGCCGCAGGCCTTCGACGGCCTCCGTCTGGCCGGCCGCAAACTCCGCCGCCCCGACCATCACATCGCCACGGTCGACCACAATGTCCCCACCACCTCCGCGCACGACCGCCTCGTCATCGCTGATCAGGTCTCCGCCGCGCAGGTCAACGCACTGCGAAAGAACTGCGCTGAGTTCGGCGTCGAGTTCTTCGACGTGCAGGACGCCTCGCAGGGCATCGTGCACATGATCGGCCCCGAACTCGGCGCCACCAAACCCGGCATGACCATCGTCTGCGGCGACTCGCACACCTCCACGCACGGCGCCTTCGGCGCACTCGCCTTCGGCATCGGCACCTCCGAAGTCGAGCACGTCATGGCCACGCAGACGCTCCCGCAATCGAAGCCGAAAACCTTTCGCATCAACGTCGACGGCGCGCTCCCCTACGGCGTCACCGCCAAGGACATCATCCTCGACATCATCGGCCGCATCGGCACCGACGGCGCCACAGGTTATGTCGTGGAATATTCCGGCTCCGCCATCCGTGCGCTCTCGATGGAAGGCCGCATGACCATCTGCAACATGTCGATCGAAGCAGGCGCGCGCGCCGGCATGATCGCGCCCGACGAAACAACCTTCGCCTACCTCAAGGGCCGTCGCTTCTCGCCCGGCACGCCGCCCACAAATCTCGACGGCCGCGCTCCGCGGTCCGCTCCCGACGGCCTCACCCTCGGCAAAGTCACCGACGACTACGAAGCGCAGTGGAACGAGGCCGTCGCGCACTGGCGCTCACTCGTCACCGACCCCGGCGCAACCTTCGACCGCGAGCTCAACATCGACGCGACGAAGCTCGTCCCCACCGTCACCTGGGGCACCTCGCCCGGCATGGTCACCACCATCGACGGCACCGTGCCCTCGCCCGAGGATGCGCCCACCGAAGCTGACAAGAAATCCTTCACTCGCGCGCTCGAGTACATGGGGCTAAAACCGGGGACAAAGCTTGAGGACATCAAAGTCGACGCGGTCTTCCTCGGCTCCTGCACCAACGCGCGCATCGAAGACCTCCGCGCCGCCGCGAAGGTCGTTCGCGGCCATCACGTCGCCACAACTGTCCGCGCGATGGTCGTACCCGGCTCGCAAAGAGTGAAGCACCAGGCCGAAGAAGAAGGCCTCGACGACATCTTCAAGTCCGCGGGCTTCGAGTGGCGCGAGCCCGGCTGCAGCATGTGTCTCGGCATGAACCCCGACATCCTGCAACCCGGCGAACGCTGCGCCTCCACCTCGAACCGCAACTTCGAAGGCCGCCAGGGCCGCGGAGGCCGCACCCATCTCCTCTCGCCCGAAATGGCCGCCGCCGCCGCCATCACCGGCCACCTCACCGACATCCGCAAATGGAAGCCCGAGGAAGGCAGGAAGTCAGAAAGTCCGATGAAGGCAGGAAGTCCGAAAGTCAGAAAGTCAGATGAAGGCAGGAAATCCGAAGAAGTCAGGAAGTTTGAAAGTCAGAAAGTCCGATGAAGGCAGGAAGTTTGAAGAGTTTACGAAATAAGCGCCAACGGCGCGACAACATATCAGCCTAGGCCGAAGGCCTAGGGAACAAGCGCACCAAAGATCGAGGGCTGAAGGCCCGACCTATAGAAGTCCGAGGACGAATATGGAACCCATCAACATCCTGACCTCCGCCGCCGTCCCGCTGCCGCTGCCCAACATCGACACCGACCAGATCATCCCCAAACAATTCCTCAAACGCATCGAGCGCACCGGCTACGGCGACTTCCTCTTCTACGACTGGCGCTACAACCTCGACACGCCGGATCATGTCGAACCGCGTCGCGACTTCGTCCTCAACAAGCCCGAGTACAAGGGCTCCGAGATCCTCATCGCCGAAAAGAACTTCGGCTGCGGCTCCTCGCGCGAGCACGCCGCCTGGGCCATCAACCAGTACGGGTTCCGCGCCGTCATCGCGCCCAGCTTCGCCGACATCTTCTTCTCGAACGCGGGCAAGAACGGCATCATCCTCGCCACTCTCACCGACGACGAAGTCGAAACCCTCATCCAGCGCAGCACCTCAAATCCGAAGCACCTCATCACCATCAACCTTGAACAACAAACCGTCACTGACGACGAAGGCTTCCACGCCCACTTCGAAATCGACCCATTCCGCAAGTACTGCCTGCTGAACGGCCTCGACGACATCGGCCTCAC
>DATNGO010000092.1:0-3638 GCA_035605855.1 Acidobacteriaceae bacterium
CTCGGCTACAGCCCCGACGTTTGCGTCATCGAGGCGAAACTGCGACACCACATCGGTCGCGCGCTCGACGAAGAGCTGGACCGATTCAGCGTCCCGCACAGCTTCGATGCTCTCATCTCCGGCCGCCGGCATCGCCAGCGATTGGACTGCGAACATGCGCTCGCCGGCGATGCCAAGTCCTTCGCGGCTGGTCACGAGAATGTGCAAGCGCGGTGCCGCACGGAGCAGCGGCTCCGCAAGCGCGACGCATGCATCGAGCAAGTGCTCGCAGTTGTCCAGCACGAGCAACGCACGGCGATCGGCAAAGTGTCGTACCAGTGTCTCTTCGATCGTCTTGTCCGGTTCCTCGCGCACGTCAAAGGCGGTTGCTACGGACAATGCGACACGGCCGGGTTCCGCGATTGGCGCCAAGTCAACGAAACACACGTCGCCGTCGAAGGACGGTAGTAACAGCTCGGCGAGGCGGATCGCAAGGCGAGTCTTGCCACAGCCGCCGATGCCAGTCAGCGTCAGCAGCCTGACACGCTCGAGGATCTGTGCGCACTCAGCGAGGGCGTCTTCGCGGCCAATGAACCTTGTCAGGGGGCGCGGCAGGTTGTGCTTCGGCGCTGCGGGCACCGTAGAAGTACCCGAAGCGTGCCCTTCGAGCTGCAGGGCGAACCGGTAGCCACGGCCCGGAACAGTAGCGATCGCGTCCTGGCCCAGGATCTTGCGCAAGGCCGAGACCTGCACCTGCAGGTTGTTCTCCTCGACGACGAGCTTCGGCCAAACACGGGCCAGCAGCTCATCCTTACTGACGAGTTCACCCGCGCGCTCGACCAGCGCCACCAGCAGGTCGAACGCTCGCGGGCCCACAGCCACGGCCTGGCCCTCGACGAGTAGGCGCTGTTGCCCGGGCTGCAGTTCGCAGTGCCCAAAGCGATAGCTTGCCGGACCCGCACCGTTGCTCATGGCACCGCTCTTTGCCCCTGGTGAGTCCCACGGAACAGTGTATTACGGGGCGGCCACGCGAGATACGTAGGTACATGAGAGCTCGGGCACAAACCGAAGCGTGTTGGACTCCATGGACGCCTCGAACATCGGCAATGGGTGAGCCTATTGCCGTGCGGCGAGCCGATCGCCGTGTGCCGCGGCCACCCATTCGCGTATGCAGCGTTCGCGATCCGAGACGTTGGCCTGCCCGGCACAGGCACGCTCGGCTGCCGCGAGCTCCGCCATCGGCTTTCCCCGGCTCTGAAACAGCATGGTGGTTCCGGTCAGGATTCCGAGGGTGATGAGCGTTGCGACGGCGGAAGTGATGACCGTCCCGAGGCTACTACCGCGAGCGAAGGTACGGTGGGCGCGCATGTCGATCTCCATTGGGTTGGGCGGCGTGACACGTTGCCGACCGCATGCGGCGAACTTTGCCTTCGGTGGGGATCTTCAGTCCTTGAGCCGACCTTAAGCGTTCTGAATGTCGGCACTCGAACGCGCCCCAAGTGCCGGAGCGAGGCTACTCGGCGGACGATGCTGCCTAGTGCTGCCCCAGGCGGATGCTGATGATCCCTGCCCTGGCCGGGGCTACCGAATGGCGCGCGATCAGCGCCGCTTGGCGGCGATCGTTCAGCCGATGTCGTTGGCTATTCGCGTCTCATCGACTGCTCGGCTTTTGTTGAGCGGTATATCGCACGAGCTCGCGGGGATAGCTGGACTTATTGCACCGTGACCGTGACGGAGTTGGAGCTTACGTCACCGCCGAAGTCTCGCGCCTGCGCCAGGACCTGATACGTCCCTGGAGGCCAAACTCGAATCCCGGTTTCCGTCAGGTCGTCAGTGTTCCAGATCACGCTCACGAAGTTTGAGGTGGTCGACGCCAGCATCGTCGCGATCTGATCGCCGGACGGGAAAGTCTGAACAATAAAGATCTTCAAAGCCGAGACGCGATACTGATGTGCTCTTCCCGACGGGACGGCGACCGCCGCGACCGTCACTTGGCCCCTGATGACAGCTGAGTTTGGCGGAGATATGACGACGACCGTTGGAGCTCCGAGGCGTGGCTTTACGGCCTCCAAGGTTGGTGCGGCTAGAACAGAAGAACAAAACATCAAACCGATCAATGCGAGCCTCATGTGCTTCACGTTTCTCCCCTTCTGCTTGATGAATGCTCGATGATGCAAAAGAGCGTACGCCGATTCCGCTGCTCATGCTCCAAGTTTGACCTCCGATGATCGCGGTCCTCGTCCCTCCGTTGTAGCTGTAATACGCCAGTTAGACAGGGGTGCAAGGTTAACCAGCCGAGTGACAACACCATTCTTGTTAGGTCGCCATCTGCCAAGGCGCCTCGCCGGTCGGTTCGACGTCCTCGTTCTCGAGGGACTCGAATCCGGACACGTATCAAGGTCATGGCAGAGGACCTGCAACACACGCTCGCCGCCGACGTCGGTCGCGTGCAAGGTGCGTAAATGCGGCCGAGCATCAGGTAGAGGCCATGCGCCTGCTACTGCGGTACGATTCCTCTATGTCACTGCGAACACTCGCGCTACTGCTCACGGCGGGAGCGCTGCTGGACGTGGCCATCGTGGCCATTGCGGCCGATACGCCGGGTTCATCGAATGCAGCTCCCCCGGCCGAGACGATCACTTCTCGCGCCGTGATGACGGGCGACCAAGTCGTGCGGATCCTTGACGAGACCGTGGACTGGTACCGCACGCTGGGTGCGCAGCAGCAAGCAGCTACTCAGCCAAGCGACCTCCTGATCTTGTACGCCAATCGGCAAATTGCCGACAAGGCCGTCGCCCTCGCCTTCGAACTCGCCAGAGCAAACGCGGAGCTGCTGAGCAGTGAAGCAGATGTGGCACGAAAAGCTACTCCAGGTGCGGATTCGTCGCCCCAAGCGCTGCAGCGGATGCAACGGCAGCTCGATGGGCGGCGCGCGGAGATTCAGGCAGAGATCGCATCCATGCAGCGTCGCCTGGCTGCGGCTCCCAAAGCAGAGGCAGTCGAGGTGCAAGCGAAAATCTTGGAGCTGCAAAGCGAGCTCGACCTCGTCAACGCGCGCCGCAATTTTCACGGCTCCATGGTTCAGTTCACTTACCAAAGCGATGCGAACGGCACTGGCGCGAGTGCGCTGAAGACGCACATCGATGCCATCGCCGCGTCGCTTCCCTCTTCGGGCGGCGGCGCAGGCCCGGTCGCACCCGCGACAGCTACCGCGTCAGCATCGGCCGCTACGGCGACAGCCTCGAGCCCGATGAACGCGCGAGGCGACAACGGTACCGGACGGCTCGGCATCTGGGACTTGGCCTCCAACGCGCTGCGGTTCTCCGACAAGCTCCACACCATCGATATGGTCGACCGTCGCACGGCCGCCTTGCAGAACACATTCACGCAAATTCGCACCCCACCGGAGGAAAGGATCAAAGCGCTGTCAGCCCGGGGCGACGCTCTCGCGGAGCAGGCGGATTCGTCCAACGGCGCAGCCTTGAAAGGCGTACGAGATCAGTTCGACACGCTGGCGTGGCTCTTCAAGCAAACCGCCGCCATTCTTCTCCCGCTGAGCCAGGAAGGCGTGCTGCTAGATCAGTATCGACGCAACCTCAGCAGCTGGCGCGGCAACGCGAAGAGTCAGTACTTCGACGCACTGAAAGCGCTGGGAGTGC
>DATNGO010000093.1:0-4750 GCA_035605855.1 Acidobacteriaceae bacterium
GTTTGCATGGTGCGCTTGTCTTTGAAGAGGGCGCCGACGTCGGTGGCGATGCCGACGAAGCCGAGCAGCAGAGGGAGAGAGAGCGCTACGAGGATGATGGTCTGGCCGCGCTCGTCGCAATGGATTCGCATGGGGCAGCTCCTTGATGCCGGAGGCGACGCCGGTGGGGCGGGGCCGGGGCATGGCGAGATGAGGACGCCTGAAACGCAGGTGCGATCGCGGCCCGAAAAAAAGCTCAGCGTGGTTGCTGAGGGTTCGCCAAGGAGACGCGCAGGATGGCGGAGAATTGGCGACAGCATACTGATTTTTGGCGGAGTTTGCACCTGTTTTTGGCGGGGATGGAGGGACACAAAGGTAACCAGGTGGATGTTCCCACAGGGCTAAGGCTCCGGAGTGCCGGGATCGTTGACGGCGCGGAGACCCCGGACTAAAGTCCGGGGCTACCAGTCCGGGCTACCAGCCGCGCCCTTGCAAGTCCGGATTGGGTCAGGCGGGAGCGTTGGCGGGGACGGGGGCGGAGCCGCGGAGCTCGGCGAGGAGGATGCCGGCGAGGATGAGGGCGGCGCCGAGGAGCTCGCGGGGGCCGAAGCGCTCGTGGAAGAAGAGGAGCGAGGTGAGGGCGGCGAAGACGGGCTCGAGGGTGAGGATGAGCGCGGTGTGGGTGGGCGGAAGGAGCTGCTGGGCCCAGCTTTGGATGGTGAAGGCGGCGGCGGTGGCGAAGAGCGCGGTGATGGCCAGGGCGGTCACGGCGGTGGGGGTGAGGTGGAAGCTCGGGCGGCCGCCGAGGGGAAGGGCGAAGAGCATGAAGACGGCGGCGAAGGTGATCTGGAGGGTTCCGAGGCGGCGCGCGGAGAGCTGAGGTGCGGCGTGCGCGAGGGTGAGCAGGTGCGCGGCGAAGGCGACGGCGCAGAGGAGGGTGAGCCACTCGCCGAGATGCATGCCGGAGAGTAAGGCCATGCCCGTGCCGGGGGTGCTGGTGAGGAGGATCAAGCCGATGAAGGCCAGGATGGCTCCGAGGAAGACGATGGCGTTGGGGCGCGGGGATGTTGGCGGCGCGACGCGCGGGAGGAGGCTCAGGATGGGGACGATGACGACGACGAGGCCGGTGAGGAAGGCGGACTTCGACGGCGTGGTGTGGGCGAGGCCGGAGGTCTGGAAGCTGTAGCCGAGCGCGAGGAAGAGACCGGCGGTGATGCAGAGGCGGAGCTCGGCCCGGGTGAGGCCGCGGAGGGTGCGGTGGTTGAGGGCGAGCAGGACGATGGCCGCGAGGGACATGCGCAGGAGGTTGAAGAGAAGTGGGGAGATGTCGTGCAGTGCGGATTTGACGAGCGGGAAGGTGCAGCCCCAGACGAGGACGACTCCGATGAGGAGGATGTGGGCGAGGAGGTTGTGGCGGCGGTGGGGCATGAGGGGCGAGTGGTTAGAGGCAGTGGTTAGTGGTTAGTGGAAAGCAACGGCAAAGGCAAACGCAGATCCCCTTCCCACCCCAGCCAGCAAGCTGGCCGGGGACCCCGGTCGGGGATGACAGAAGGAGAGGCAACAGCAAGAACAAACGCAGATCCCCTTCGGGGATGACAAAAAGAAAGGCAACGGCAAGAACAAAAGAAGAGCAACAGCAAGAACAAAAGAAAGGCAACAGCGAGAACAAATACAGGGTCCTTCGACTACGCGCTGCGCGCTTCGCTCAGAATGACGGAGTTTGGTGAGCTGCGAGTTTTTGTGCGGTTAGATATCAGCTAGGAGCTAGGAGCTAGGAGCTAGGAGCTAGGAGCTGTGAGCTTCGAGCTGTGAGTTTTTGTGGGCTCAGTTTTCAGTTGGCAGTTTGCAGATGTGAGTTAAGGGGCGGTGTAGCGGGTGACGCCGCCGACGACGGTGCGGAGGACGCGGGTGTGCAGGATTTGTTGTGGGGTGGATTTGGTGAGGTCGCGGTCGAGGACGATGAGGTCGGCGAGGAAGCCGGGGGCGAGCTGGCCTTTGATCTTTTCGCGCCACTCGGCGAAGGCGGGGGCTTGCGTGTAGGCGTAGAGCGCTTCGTTGAGGGTGAGTTTTTCCTGGGGCTGGAAGGTTTGCGTGCCGGCTTCGTTCATGCGCGTGATGGCGGCGTAGAGGCCGCGCATGGGGTTGATGGACTCGACGGGGTAGTCGGTGCCGAAGGCGAGCGGGACGCCGTGCGTGAGGAACGAGCGCCAGGCGTAGGCGTACTTGATGCGCTGGGGGCCGATGCGCTGTTCGGCCCAGGCCATGTCGGTGAGCAGATGTGAGGGCTGCATGGAGGCGATGACGCCGAGCGAGTGAAAGCGCTGGAAGGCGCCGGGCGAGACGACCTGGGCGTGCTCGATGCGGAAGCGGAATTCACTGGGAGAGTATGGGGCGGTGTGGCAGGGGTACGGCGTGGTCACAATGGCGTCGGGTGGAAGCTTGCGGTCGGCGGCTTGTTCGCGCCCCTGGCACATGTAGTCCGGCTCGGGGACGCCGGCCTGTTCGGCGGCTTGGAAGGCGTTGAGGGCCATGTCGTTGGCGCGGTCGCCGATGGCGTGGAAGCCAAGCTGGAAGCCGGCGATGGCGCGCCCGGAGGCCATGTGGTTGAGGTTGTCCTGCTCGTAGCGCGGGATGCCGGAGTTGGAGGGTTCGTCGTTGTAGGGCGCTTCCATGGCGGCGGTGCGCGAGCCGAGCGAGCCGTCCATGAAGCCTTTGAGCATGCCGAGGTGCAGCAGAGGATCGTTGAAGTTGTGGCTGGCGCGGCGTGTTTCGAGCGCGCCGACGGGGAGGTTGAAGTCGATCCACTCGTAGACGCGGAGGGGGAGTTTTTTCTCGCGCTCGAGGCCTTCGAGGATGAGCCAGTCGTCCCATGTGGAGAAGTCCTGGATGGAGGTGACGCCGTGGGCGAGGGCATCCTGGATGGAGAGCTCGATGGCCTTGCGGCGGGTGTCGTCGCTGGGCGGCGGGATGTGTTTTTCGACGAGTTCGCGGGCGGGCGCTTCGCGGATGATGCCGGTGGGTTGGCCGGAGGCGTCGCGGTCGATGTGGCCGCCGAAGGGATCGGGTGTGGTGGCGTCGATGCCCGCGGCTTTGAGCGCGGCGGTGTTGGCGACGGCGATGTGGCCGTCAACGCGTGAGAGGAAGGCGGGGTGGGTGCCGGTGACGCGGTCGAGGTCCTGGCGAGTGGGTAGAGGCTTGCTCCCATTTTGGGTGGGCCACCTGGTGTGGTCCCAGCCGCCGCCGAGGATCCATGCATGCGGGTCGTCGAGGGTTTTGGCGTAGGCGGCGATGCGGGACTGCATTTCGGCGAGCGAGGTGGTGCCGTCGAGGTTGGCGGTGAGTCGCTCGATGCCGGCGTCGGCGATGTGGGTGTGGGCGTCGTTGAAGCCGGGCATCGCGAAGGCGCCGTGGAGGTCGATCTTGTTCGCTTTGGGTGCGGCGCATTGGAGGACGGCGTCGCTGGTGCCGGTGAGGACGATGCGGTCGCCGGTGATGCCGATGGCTTCGACGCGCTGCGGTGTGGAGTGATTGTCGACGGCGTGAAGGCCGACGCCGGTGAGGATGTTGCCGTTGTAGTAGATGGTGTCGCAGCGTTGGGCGTGGGCGATGGCGGAGAGGAAGCAGAGGATGCTGAGCAGTGCTGTGGTCTTCACGTTGAAAAGTCTAGCGTGAGCGAATACGGCAAGAGCAAAAAACAAACGCAGATTCCCTGCGGGAATGACAGAAAGTTCCCTGCGGGGATGACAGAAAGAGAAGCAAGAACAAATACAGCGGTCCTTCGACTACGCTTCGCTCAGGATGACGGTGTTGGTGTCGCGTCGCTGTCAGTGATCTGTTTAGCCGAGGACGGGGGTTGGTTGGCGTAGTTCGCGCAGGTGTCGAGCAGGAGAAGGAGGATGCGGCGGAGGGCGAGTTCGCGGCCGGTGGGGTCGTACCACTCTTCGAGCGTGTGGATGCCGCCGCCGGCGCCGCCGGCACCGATGGCGAGTGCGGGGATGCCGAGCGAGAGAGGATGGTTGGCGTCGGTGGAGCCGATGCGCGATTCGGTCTTGATGTTGAGGTGGCGGTCGACGGCGCGCAGAGTGACGGCGAGCGGGGAATCGGGCGGCAGCTGGCCGGCGATGCGGTTGCCGATGCGGCGAACTGTTATGCGGAGTGACTCGCGGTGGCGGAGTGCGTCGCGGGTGCGTCCGCGGCGGGCCTCGGTCTTGACGCACTTGGAGAGCGTGGCGAGGACGAGCGATTCGAGGCTGTCGAGTTCCCTGGTGGAGGTGGAGCGGAGGTCGAGGTCGGCGGTGGCGGAGGAGGGGATGGAGTTGACGGAGGTGCCGCCGGAGATGGTGCCGCAGTTGAGCGTGGTGCGGGGGTTGGAGGGGAGGGTGAGGTGGGTGAGCTCGGTGAGCGCGGCGGCGAGCGCGATGATGGGGCTGGGGCGGTCGGCGTCGGCCCAGGAGTGGCCACCGGGGCCGGTGATCTCGACGCGGAGACGGCGCGAGCCGAGGGCGCGGTCGACGACAGAGGAGGCGCTGGCGCCTTCAAGCGCGATGGCGGCGCGGATTCGGTTCGCGTAGGGTGAGGCGTCTGAGAACAAGTGGCGCATGCCGCGGAGGTCGCCCTCGCCTTCTTCGCCGACGTTGGCGGCGAAGAGGATGGTCATGGGTGAAGTGAAGCCGGCTTCGGTCTGGGCGAAATGGAGCGCGGCGGCGATGGCGAGCAGCGCGGTGAGGCCGGCGCCGTTGTCGGTGGCGCCGGGGCAGATGAGCCTGTCGTC
>DATNGO010000094.1:0-40698 GCA_035605855.1 Acidobacteriaceae bacterium
CGCAGTCCGGGTTTTGCTGGGAGGACTTACCGCGCGGAGGCTGGCCGCCACGGGAGCAATTCTTGGCGTGGGGTCGTATTTCAGTACATACCATGGGCTTGCGGGGCTTCTGGCTTTTTCTGTCTTCCTGTTGTGGCAGGGCATGCGCACGCAAACAGGCTGGGCCGAAATCGTGCACAGGCAGGTGCTGCTGTTCGGCGCATATGTCGTTGCGCTGGCGTTGTTGTACTCGCACTACCTCATCACGGGCGGCACCCTTGGGGAGCTCTGGTGCTTCCAGGTGACTTATGTCCGGAAGTATGCGGTGGATGCGTATCGGGGTGGGCGGCTGCTCTTTCCGCTTCCCCTAACGCTGCACAATTTGCCCGCGCTCTCGGAATACCTGGTGGTTTACGTGCTGCTGGCTGCGGCGACCACAGGGGCTGTTTTTTTGTGCTGGAAGCGGCGAAGGGAGACCGCTTCGATTGAACCCGCCGTCCTGGTGGCGCTGGCAGCGGTATTCCTGTTCGGCGAGGTCGCTGTCAGCGCGTGGTGGCTGCGTATCTACGCGGTGTCAGCACCGGCCGTCATCCTGCTTGCGTGGGGGAGGGAGCAGTTGCCGAGGCTGCGCATGTGCGTCTTGATTGTGCTGTGGGTGTGGATCGTCGTCCTGGGCGCGCACCAGACTCTGGTGCGCCACAGGATGCAGCGTGCAGTGATCGACCTGCCGGCGGGGCGGGTTGCGACGACTCAGCAAATGGCGGATGGGATGAGGCTGGTCGCGGAGTTCGCGAAGCCCGGAGATGCGGTGTTTCAGGCAGCGTGGCCGGGCGTGTACCTGCCGTTGCATGTGCGAAACCCGGTGGCTTTCGAGACGGTGAACGTATCCGATATGCCGCGGCCCGGCGATGTGGAATTGGTTATGCGCCAGCTTAACGATCGACGAGTGCCTTACGTTCTCTGGGCTATGCAGCTGGATTCGTCGTGCTCGTCTTACCCGTGCAACGATCGACTGACAGCGCTGCGCGAGCATGTGCACGCGGCGTATGAGCCGGTTGCGACGCTGCCGGACGGCGACACGTTGTGGCGCCGCCGGTAGTGATGTTGCGAGCTACTCGACGGGCTGGTTGCGGCGCGGGCGGCGGTTGGCCTGAAGGACTCTTTTGCGCAGGCGGAGAGACTTGGGTGTGACTTCGACGAGCTCGTCGTCGGCGATGAATTCGATGGACTGCTCGAGGGTGAGCTGCCTGTAGGGGACGAGGCGGAGGGCTTCGTCGGCGGAGGAGGCGCGCATGTTGGTGAGCTTCTTCTCACGCACGGCGTTGACGTCGAGGTCGTTGTCGCGGGAGTGCTCGCCGATGACCATGCCCTCGTAGACCTCGATGCCGTCGGGCAGGAAGAGGACGCCGCGGTCTTGAAGACCATTAAGAGCGTAAGTAGTGGTAGTGCCGGCGCGGTCCGCGATGAGGGCGCCGGTGGGACGCTGCGGGATCTCACCCTGGTAGGGGACGTAGCCGTCGGCGATGGAGTTCATGACGATGGTGCCGCGGGTCTCGGTGAGCATTTCCGAGCGCAGACCGATGAGGCCGCGTGACGGGATTTTGAATTCCATGCGCACGCGTCCGGAGCCGTGGTTGGACATCTTCACCATCTCGCCCCTGCGCGGCCCGAGGCGCTCAATGACGGTGCCGACGAAACTTTCGGGGATGTCGATGGTGAGGAGCTCGTTGGGCTCCATGAGCTGGCCGTCGATGCGGCGGGTGACGATCTCGGGGCGCGAGACCAGGAGCTCGAAGCCTTCGCGGCGCATCATCTCGATGAGCACGGAGAGCTGGAGCTCGCCGCGGCCGAGGACCTTGAAGGTCTCGGGCGAGCCGGTGTCTTCGACGCGGATGGAGACGTTGGTGAGGAGCTCTTTGTCGAGGCGCTCCTTGAGATTGCGCGAGGTGACGAACTGGCCTTCGCGGCCGGCGAAGGGCGAGTTGTTGACCGAGAACTGAATGGCAATGGTGGGCTCGTCGATGGTGATGAGCGGCAGCGGCGCGGGATTCTCGATGCTGGTGAAGGATTCGCCGATGGTGATGCCGGGCACGCCGGCGATCGCGACGATGTCGCCGAGGGTGGTCTCGGTCGTGTCCACGCGCTTGAGGCCGTCGAACGAGAAGAGCTTGGTGATCTTGACGTTCTGGAGAGAAAGGTCGCGCTTGGAGACGGCGACCTCCTGGCCGGTCTTGAGCGTGCCGTTGAAGACGCGCGCGATGGCGAGGCGGCCGAGGTAGTCGGAGTAGTCGAGATTCGTGACGAGGATCTGCAGCGAGCCCTCTGGATCACCCTGTGCAATCGGGATGGTATTGACGATCAGCTCGAAGAGCGGCTGCAGATCGGTGCCGGGCGTGGCGAGATCCATGGTGGCGGTGCCGGCCTTGCCGTTGGTGTAGATCACCGGGAACTCGAGCATGGACTCGTCCGCGTCGAGGTCGATGAAGAGGTCGTAGACCTCGTTCAACACTTCCTGCGCGCGGGCGTCAGGGCGGTCGATCTTGTTGATGACGAGGATCGGGGTGAGCTTGGCTTCGAGGGCCTTGGAGAGCACGTAGCGCGTCTGCGGCAGCGGGCCTTCGGAGGCGTCGACGAGCAGGACGACGCCGTCGACCATCTTGAGGGCGCGCTCGACCTCGCCGCCGAAGTCGGCGTGGCCGGGGGTATCGACGATGTTGATCTTGGTGTTCTTGTAGTGGATCGCCGTGTTCTTGGCGAGGATGGTGATGCCGCGCTCTTTTTCGAGGTCGTTGGAGTCCATGACGCGCTCGGCGACGGATTCATTGGCGCGGAAGGTGCCCGACTGACGCAGCATGGCGTCGACGAGGGTGGTCTTGCCGTGGTCGACGTGGGCGATGATGGCGATGTTGCGGATGGGCTGCGATGCGGTGCTCAAAAGAAGATTCCTGTCGTATGAGATTGGCGGGGTTCAGATGGGGGTGGGCGCGAAAACAACGCAACTTATCAAGTTTACCGCAGATGGGGCTGCATTTTCGGCCTTGCCCTATACTGACGGCGAGATCGTCGGGAAATCATGGAAGAGTTTGCGGTGGATGGACCGGGCAGCTCGCTTGAACGGATGGCGCTTGGGCAGTATCTGCTCGACCGCGCGTACGACGAGATGTTTGCCGCAGAGAAGGAGCTGCATCCGCACTACTCGCCGCTGGTGGAACTGCTGACGAGCATGCCGCGGGAGGAGATTCAGCGGCGCAAGCAGGAGGCGGATTTGAGCTTCCTGAACCAGGGCATCACGTTCACGGTGTACGGGGAGGAAGAAGGAACGGAGCGGATCTTTCCATACGATCTGCTGCCGCGGATCATCACCGCCGCGGAGTGGGCGCGCGTGGAGCGCGGGCTGACGCAGCGCATTACGGCGCTGAACCTGTTTCTGAAGGACATCTATAACGAGGGCCGGATTCTGAAGGACAACGTGGTGCCCCGAGAGCTGGTGTACTCGTGCCCGCAGTTCCGCAGACAGATGTGCGGGCTGCAGGTGCCGCGCAATGTTTATGTGGCGATCTGCGGGACGGACCTGATCCGGCTGGAGAGCGGCGAATTCGTGGTGCTGGAGGACAATTTGCGCGTGCCCTCGGGCGTGAGCTACATGCTGACAAACCGGCGTGTGATGAAGCGGATCTTTCCACGGCTGTTCCGGCAGTACAACGTGCGGCCGATTGAGAACTACACGCAGGTGCTGCTGGGAACGCTGCGGTCGCTGGCGCCGGAGGGACGGCCGGAGCCAAACATCGTGCTGCTATCGCCGGGTGTGTTCAACGCGGCGTACTTCGAGCATGCATACCTGGCGAGGCAGATGGGTATCGAGTTGGTTGAGGGGCGCGACCTGGTGGTGCACGACAACGTCTGCTACATGCGCACGACGAGCGGATTGCGGCGAGTGGATGTGATCTATCGGCGCGTGGACGATGACTTCATCGACCCGCTGGCGTTTCGCGCGGATTCGATGCTGGGCGTGCCCGGGTTGTTCAATGCGTATCGCGCGGGCAATGTAACGCTGGCGAATGCGTTTGGTACCGGCGTGGCCGACGATAAAGCGCTGTATGCGTTTGTGCCGGAGATCATTCGCTACTACCTGAAGGAAGAACCGGTGTTGCACAACGTGGAGACGTTTCTGTGCTTCAGAGAGAAGGACCGCGAGCATGTGCTGGCTAACCTGGACAAGCTTGTGGTGAAAGCTGTGGGTGGGTCGGGCGGCTATGGCATGCTGATTGGACCGCATGCCAGCGCGAAGGAACGCGAGGTGTTCGCAGAGAAGATAAGGGCGAATCCGCGGAACTATATAGCGCAGCCCACGATCAGTTTCTCGCGCGCGCCGTGCCTGATTGGAGATGAGCTGCAGCCCAGACATGTGGACCTGCGGCCTTATGTGCTGTACGGCGACAAGGTGACGATCGTGCCCGGCGGGCTGACGCGCGTGGCGCTGCGGGAGGGATCGCTGGTGGTGAATAGTTCGCAGGGTGGTGGCTCGAAGGATACGTGGGTATTGAGCGAATGAGACGAGTCTTCATTGCTGCAGTGATGGCGCTGTGTGTGAGTGTGCTGCGGGCGCAGAGTGCGCGGAGTTCAGCGATAGCCCCGCGGATGGTGTTGATCGATCAGGATGCCGCAGGGCCCGGTGGGTCAGACCAGATGGCGATGATGGTGCTGCTGCAGTCGCCGATGGCGAAGGTGCTGGGCATCACGGTGGTGACGGGAGACCAATGGCGGCCGGAAGAGGTGCAGCACACGCTGCGGATGCTGGAGATCATTCATCGCACGGATGTCCCGGTGGTGCCGGGCGCGGTGTTTCCGCTGGTGCGGGATGAGGCGGAGTCGATGGCGGAGCGGGCGTTTGTGGGGACCTCGCCGTGGTACGGCGCGTGGACCGAAGGGCCGCACTATCACACGCCGTTTGTTGTGCCGCCACTGAAGGAGGGCGGGCCGGCGACCAAGCCGCTGGATGAAGATGCGGCGCACTTTCTGATTAGCCAGGTGCATGCGCATCCCCATGAGGTGACGATCTATGCGGCCGGGCCGTTGACGAACATCGCACTGGCGTTGTCGATCGATCCGGAGTTTGCGCAGCTGACGCAGGGCATCGTGATCATGGGAGGAAGCCTCGCGCCGCGCACGGTTGACCCGGAGTTTGCGACGCATCCCAGGCACGAGTTCAATTTCTGGTTCGATCCGGAGGCGGCGCACATCGTGTTGCGTGCGGCGTGGCCGCGAGTAGATCTGACGCCGGTGGACATCTCGGTGAAGACGCTGTTCTCGAAGGAGATGATGGCGGAGATTGCGAAGTCACCATCTCCGGCGGCGCAATACGTGGCGAAGTACACGACGGAGTATCACTACCTGTGGGATGAGCTGGCGGCCGCGGCCTGGCTGGATCCGAAGATTGTTACCAGCGAGCGCGTGCTGTATGTGGATGTGGATTTGACGCGCGGACCGAGCTACGGCGATACGCTGACGTGGACGGATGCGAACCGGCCCAAGGAGAGGCAGCTAAGGACAGTGCATGTGCACGAGGATCTGGACGCGCCGAGGTTCTACCGGTTATTTGTGGAGCTGATGAAGGCGCAGCCGAGGCGGTAGCAGGCGGAAATTTTTGGGAACACGAATCTGGTGGAGTGTAGAGTAGACGAAAAATTCCAGCGCGGCCGGAGTCGAGAGTGGGCTCCGGAGCTGAAGGGTTTGAGCCCGATGCTCTCTCGTGTAGCGGATTCGCTGTACTGGATGGCGCGTTATCTGGAGCGCGCCGAGCATACGACGCGGCTTGTGGATGTGAATCTGAACCTGATGCTGGATGAGAGCTCGACGAGCTCGGGCCACAGGTGGGTGCGCGTGCTGCATGCGCTGGGACGGCCGAAGCGCGTGAAGTGGGATGGGAATCCGTATGAGCTGGCGCGGACGCTGACGTTCGATACGGCACATAAGTCGTCGGTGCTGTCGTGCATTTTTTCTGCGCGAGAAAATGCGCGGCATGTGCGGGAGCAGATCTCCACAGAGCAATGGCACCGGTTGAACTCGCTGTACCTGGATGTGAAGCGGCCGGAGGTGAAGGCGATGATGCAGCCGCCGACGGAGGCCGCGAGCGAGGCGCCGTCGGCGTTTCTGCAACAGGTGTTGGACGCGGTGCATCAGTTCCAGGGTGTGACGGATTCGACGATGACGCACGGCGAGGGCTGGCACTTCATCCAGGTGGGACGGTACCTGGAGCGCGCGATGGCGACGGCGATGCTGCTGGATGCCTACCACGGAGATCTCTGGACGAAGCGCGATCGCGGGCTGGTGGGCAACGAGTACCTGGAATGGATGGGACTGCTGCGCAGCGCGACGGCGTTTGAGGCGTACTGCAAGGTGTACACGGCTGACCTGACGCCGGAGAGGATTCTTGAGTTCCTTCTGTTGAATGCGGAGTTCCCGCACTCGCTGCGGTTTTCGGTGGAGAGCATGCAGGGAGCATTGACGGCGATTCAACAGCGCAGTGGGGGCGCGCGCGCGGAAGCGCTGACGCGGCTGGCGGGGCGCATGCAGGCCTCGTTGGCGTACGTGTCGGTGGGCGAGATCCTGGATCGCGGTGTGATACCTTACCTGCAAAATGTCCAGGCTGAGTGCAACCAGCTCCACCGCATGCTGTATAGCGTCTATGTGGATTATTCCGTGCAATCCGCTCTCGCCGATGCCAGCCGATGAGGCGCGGGAAGCGCAGAGTGCGAGCGCACGATGAACTACTTCGTCCGGCACCTCACGAAGTTCTCGTACAAGAGCGAGGTAAGCGAGAGCATCATGGAGACGCGGATGCATCCGCGCTCGGACCAGAATCAGCGCTGCCTGACGTTTCAGCTTTCCGTGACGCCGCGCTGCAGGGTGTTCAGCTATCGCGATCATCATGCGAATCATGTGCACCACTTTGATATTCCTGGACCGCATACGCAGCTGGTGATCGTCGCGGAGTCGGTGGTGGAGACGCAGGCGCAGGCGGAGCTGCCGGAGTCGCTGCCGAGGGCGGCGTGGGAGGAGCTTGACCGGCAGGTGGCGGAGGGCGACTTCTGGGAGATGCTGCTGCCGAGCGAGTTTGCGACCGCGACGCCGGCGCTGAAGGAACTTGCAGGGAAGGTGGATCTTCGCCGGCGGGATGATCCGATGAGCGTGCTGCACAGGCTGAACAAGCAGGTGTATGAACATTTCGATTACAAGCCGCATTCGACACGCGCGGATTCGCCGATCGATCATGCGCTGCGCAGCGGCGCGGGTGTTTGCCAGGACTTTGCGCACATTATGACGACGCTGGTGAGGACGGAGCTGCGAATCCCCTGCCGGTATGTGAGCGGATATTTGTTTCATGGCGGCGGAGCGCATGATCGCTCCGAGGCCTCGGCGACGCACGCCTGGGTGGAGGCGTTTCTGCCGGAGCTGGGGTGGGTGGGGTTTGATCCGACGAATGATCTGGTGGCAGGTGACCGGCATATTCGTACAGCGATTGGACGAGATTATGCGGACGTGCCGCCGACGCATGGGATCTTTCGCGGGCGGACGAAGAGTGAATTGACGGTGGCAGTGCGGGTGACGCAGAGCGATGGGACACCGGCGCTCGACCGTGAGATGCC
The DNA here is from genome assembly GCA_035605855.1 of Acidobacteriaceae bacterium. Classification (GTDB taxonomy): domain Bacteria; phylum Acidobacteriota; class Terriglobia; order Terriglobales; family Acidobacteriaceae; genus Granulicella. Next base: position 7,626 of record DATNGO010000094.1, read on the forward strand.
GATGCCGGAAGATTGGTCGGTGCTGGTGGAGAAGGCGCAGGCGCTGCCGGAGCCGCCACAGGCTGCGAAGCGGCAGCACCAGCAGGCGCAACAGTAGCTCGTTTGTGGCGCAGTCAGGCGAAGTGCTGCGCGACTAGAATCCATCTGAGTGAGTGTGGGCTTCGAGTTCGAGCGGCGCGTCGACTTCACGCCTGACCGTGCGAGCGAGATTCTGCGCGAGATTCCCGCGGCTCCGGGCGTGGTGTGCCTGCGCGGCGCGGATGAGCAGAGCCAGCCGTACCTGACACGCGCGGCGGATCTGCGGCGCAGGCTGCGACGGCTGCTGGGTGAGCCGGAGGCAGCGTCTGCGGCTGAAGGAATTTCTGCCGAGCATGGGCGACCAGTGCTGTCGAAGCGGCTGAATCTGCGCGAGCGCGTGCGATCGATCGAGTGGACGAGGACGGGGTCGGAGTTCGAATCGACGGTGGTGTTGTACTGGGCAGCGCGCGCGAGCTTTGGACCGGAGGAAGCGCGGAGACGGCTGCGCCTGCACGCGCCGTTCGTGCTGCGGATGGCGATGTCGAATGAGCATCCGCGGGTGTATGTGACGAACCGGATCAATCGCAAGTCGCTGGAGGAATTGTACGGACCATTTCCTTCGCGGGCGGCGGCGGAGCGGTACTGCGAGGCGGTGCTGGATCTGTTCAAGCTGCGGCGTTGCTGGGAAGATTTGGAGGTTTCGCCCCAGCATCCGGGCTGCGCGTACGGCGAGATGAAGATGTGCATGGAGCCCTGTAAGGGCGCGTGCACTCGCGAAGAGTATGCGGCCGAGGCTGCGCGCGTGCGGGCGTTTCTGGAGACGAATGGCGAGTCGATGCTTGCGGAGTTGGCCGCGAAGCGGGAGGCTGCGAGCGAGGCGATGGACTTCGAAGGCGCGGCGGCGGTGCACAAGCAGTGGGAGAAGGTGAAGGCTGCGACGCAGCTTGCGGACGAGATTGTGCAGCCGCTGATCAAGTTGCGTGCGCTGATCGTGCAGGCTGCCGCGCCGGCGGCGGAGGAGAGTGCTCGGGATGCGGCGAATGTGTTTGCCTTTGGCGAGGAACGCGGCGGAAGAATCGTAGGGCCGGAACGGCTTTCGACGCTGGGCGTGCGTGCGGTGAGAGAGCAGACGGCGGTGGGGAGCTCGTTGTTTGCGCAGCCGCTGATGATTGCGGCGGTGCCGCTGGAAGAGGGAGAGCTAGGAAGTGAGGAAGTTGGCGAGTCAGGAGGAGCGGCGCTGTCGCCGGAGGAGCGGGCGCGGGCGGTGATTGAGCGACTGGAGGCGCGGGCGCGCGAGGCGGGAGCGACTGATATAGCCGAGCGCTGCGATTATCTGGCGCTGCTGCGGCGGTGGCACTACAGGCCGGAAAAGCAGCGGGCCGGCGCGATTCTGTTTCCTAATCCAGACGGTGCGTGGCCGGTGCGTCGGCTGCTGAATGCAGCGGCGAGAGAGGCGCTGGGGCCTCCGCGCGAGGCTGCGCCCGTGGACCGGGAAGCTGCCCAGGAGATGAAGACGCGCGTGCTGCATGAGGGGCGCGAGGGCGTGGAGCGGGTGGTGACGGTGCTGCCGAAGCGAAGTCGCAGGAAAGCCTTGCTGCCCAAGGATGTAATAGAAAGCTGATGCGAGCGAATGAGGCGGTAGACTTGAGGCAATTCTGAACGGCGAGGCGAGCGCTTTGGTTGAACTGGCATTTTCGATTCTGGCGGCGGACTTTGCGCACCTGGCGGATGAGATTGCGCGGGCGGAGCGCGGGGGCGGGACGATCGTTCACGTGGACGTGATGGATGGGCACTTTGTGCCGAACATCACCTTCGGGCCGCCGGTTGTCTCCGCCGTGCGGAAAGTGACCAAGCTGCCGCTGGACTGCCACCTGATGATCGAGGAGCCGGACAAGTTCATTCCTGACTTCGCCAAGGCGGGCGCGGACATGATCAGCGTCCAGTGGGAGACGTGCCCGCACCTGAACCGCACGCTGCAGCACATCATGGACCACGAGGTGCTTCCGGGGGTTGTGATCAATCCGGCGACACCGGTGGAGTTCCTTATCGAGGTGCTGCCGATGGTGCATCACGTTCTGGTGATGAGTGTTAACCCCGGTTTTGGAGGGCAGAGGTTCCTGCCGCGCTCGGTGGAACGGATTGCCCACTTGCGGCGGCTGAGGCATGAGATGGGGCTGAACTTCCGGATTGAGGTGGACGGCGGGGTGGCCGACGACACCGTTGAATCCGTGGTGCGGGCGGGGGCGGACATGCTGGTGGCCGGGTCGGCGATCTTTGCCGGCGGCAAGGCCGAAGAAAAGGCGCGGGAGTTCCTGCGGATTGCTCGCCGGGCCACAGAGGTCTCCGTCTAACGAAAAGCCGTTGTTGAGGCTGAGAAGCTGTTCCTGAGGCCCGCGGGCGGGCCCGGGGTCTTCGCCACTTAGAGGCTGGTCCCATTTAGAATCGAAGCACGCTCTGGTGCGCCCGGCGCACGAGACAGATCGAGGTTTTTGATGATGGAGCATTCCCTTTCTTCTCCCAGCACGACGCGTCTCGCCGTTGGCGTGATGGCAGTGGCACTGACGGGTGTGTTTGCCTTTGCCGGACTGCCCGCGCGCGCGCAGGTCACGGGCAGTTCGCAGTCCACGACGGACGCGCAAGGTCACCCGCAGGAGTCGGCGACGATAAGCGTCGACACCTCGAAGAAGCACCGTGTGTCAAAAGAGGAGAAGGTGAAGTCCACGAAGGACACGCGGGCCGAGGCGAAGAAGGAGAAGAAGCTGAGCCCCCTGGTGGGCAAGGACGCCGACCTGCCGGATAAGCAGCTCTACGACAAGGCGTTGGCGCAGATCAAGGGCGGACACTTCGATGTTGCGCGCCTGGACCTGAACACACTGTTGAGCACCTATCCGGATTCGCAGTACCAGATGCGCGCCAAGCTGGCGATTGCAGACGCGTGGTATCGCGAGGGCGGATCGGCGGCTATGGCGCAGGCCGAGCAGGAGTACAAGGACTTCATCACCTTCTTCCCGAACGCCCCGGAGGCCGCCGAGGCACAGATGCGTGTGGGAGATATCTACTTCAAACAGATGGACGTTCCGGACCGCGACTACTCCAAGGCGCAGCATGCCGAAGAGGAGTACCGGACGATGCTGAAGCAGTACCCGGATGCTCCGAAGGAGATTCTGGCGGAGGCTCAGCAGAAGCTGCGTGATGTGCAGGAGGTTCTGGCGCAGCGCGAAGCGGAGATTGGCGCCTTCTATGCCTCGCATGAGGACTGGCCGGCCGCCCTGGCGCGTTACGAGACCGTCCACGAGACCTACCCGCAGTACAGCCACATGGATGATGTGCTGATCGGGATGGGCGATGCGTATGAGGCGGAGGCAAAGATTGCACGCAGTGCTGTGGCCTGCGCGGCGAACCTGCCGCCCGGAACTAGGTGCATGCCCGAGGGCGTTAAGTCGGCGGTGGAGCAGGAGTACGACAAAAAGGCTGCCGACAAGTACCGCGAGGTGGTCCTGAAGCACGCAGCGGCGCCGCACATGGAGTTTGCCAAGGAACGACTGGCTGAGATGAACCAGCCGATCCCAACGCCGACGGCTGAGGATGTTGCAGCGAGCGAGAAGCTCGAGGGCAGCCGCGCGCAGTACACAATGCAGAAGCGCCTGGAGCTGCTGGTGATGCACAAGCCGGACACGGTGACGGCCGCGCAGGTAGGCGACCCTCCGCTGGAGGACCCGCCGCCGGTGCTGGCTCCGGAGGTGGCGCACGCGATCCTCGATAGCTACAAAACTGCGTTGAACCCGGGCGCGCCGAAGCCGGAAGTGAAGGCTGCGCCGCCGAGCGAGCCAGCTCCGGGTGCGGCCTCACCGCAACCGAGCGGGGCTTCGGCTCAGCCGCCAACGCCTGCTGTGGCCGCAAAGCCGACGCTCTCGGATGTGCCGGCCGCCGGCGTCAGCAACAACGGAGGCGCTTCGACCGAGATGGCGCCGGCGTCGTCTAGCGGGGCATCACCGAGCGGGACGGGCGTGGGGGTTGAGGTGCTGACGCCTGGAGTCGTCAACACGGGACCTGGGGCGGCGAGCTCATTGCCTTCAGCGACGGGCGCGGCGGACCCGAACCTTGGGCTGAAGGCTGTGGGGCCGAAGGACAACTCTGCGCTGCCGCCGATAGAGGCTCCCGCGGCGGCTCCGGACCAGGTGAACGACGTGGCGGGCACGAAGCAACCGCCTGCGGAGACGAAGCCAGCCGGGCAAAAGAAGAATCCGAAGCCGGCCTACGACAAGAACGACGAAAGCTCCAGCACCCACAAGAAGAAGAAGGGCGTGTACAAGCTAAACCCGTTCTAGAGCAGACAGTAGAGTGTAGACAGTAGACAGTAAAGCAGACAGTAGAGTGTAGACAGTAGACAGTAGAGAAAGGCGGGAGTTGATCCTCCCGCCTTTTCTTGTGCCTCGCAGCGAACGACGACGGCCGTTTTACTGTCTACCCTCTACTGTCTACTGTCTCGCTTTTTGTCTACTCTCTACTGTCTAATGTCTCTATGAGCGCTGAGCTACCGAAGGCGTATGAGCCTTCCCTGATTGAAGAAAAATGGGCGAAGTTCTGGGTGGAGCAGGGATTGTTCTACGTCCGTACGCCCGCTGCCGGCGCGCGACCCACAGAGCGGTTTGTCCAGTTGCTTCCCCCGCCGAATGTGACCGGCCGGCTGCACATGGGTCACATGCTGAACCAGACGGAGATGGACATCCTGACGCGGTGGCACCGCATGCGCGGCGAGACGGCGCTCTGGCTTCCCGGTACGGACCACGCGGGCATCGCCACGCAGATGATGGTGGAGCGGCAGCTGGCCGCAGAGGGCGGCCCCAGTCGCACTGAAATGGGGCGCGAGGCGTTCACCCAGCGCGTGTGGTGCTGGAAGAAGCAATATGGTGGCGCGATCGCGGAGCAGATGCGGAGGCTCGGCGCGAGCGTCGATTGGTCACGCGAGTACTTCACGATGGACGACCGTCTCAGCATCGCGGTGAAGGAGGCCTTCATCCGCCTGTGGGAGCAGGGGCTGATCTATCGCGGAGCGTACATCGTGAACTGGGATCCTGTGCTGGCGACTGCCGTCTCGGACCTCGAGGTGGTGCACGAGGAGCGCACGGGCAAGCTGTATCACATTCGCTATAAGTTGGCGGACGGCTCGGACTCGATCACGATTGCGACGACGCGGCCGGAGACGATGCTCGGCGACGTTGCCGTTGCCGTGAATCCGAGTGACGAGCGCTATCAGCGGTTCATCGGCAAAACGCTGATCCTGCCACTTATCGGCAGAGAAATTCCGGTCGTCGCGGATGAATGGGCAAATCCGGAGTTTGGCACCGGCGCCGTGAAGGTGACGCCGGCGCATGATCCGAATGACTTTGCGATTGGCCTGCGGCACAATCTGCCGCAACTTTCTATCATGGACGAGCACGCGAAGATCAAGCTGCCGGGCACGCCGTATGACGGGCTCGACCGGTTCGTCGCGCGTGAGCGGGTCGTCGAGGACCTGCGGGCGAGCGGAGCGCTTGTCGACATCAAGGAGCATCAGTTCGCGATTGCGCTTTCGCAACGTACCGGCGAGGTGATTGAGCCGCGGCTTTCGATGCAGTGGTTCATCAAGATTCAGCCGCTGGCGGACAAGGCGATTGAGGCTGTCGACAAAGGCCACATGCGCTTTACGCCGGAGAATTACAAGAAAACATACGACGAGTGGATGCGCAATATTCACGACTGGTGCATCTCCCGGCAGCTTTGGTGGGGCCATCGCATTCCGGCGTGGCATTGCGGCAAGTGCAACGGAATCACCGTTGCGCGCGAGACGCCGGAAGCCTGCGAGTATTGCGGCTCTACCGAAATTACGCAGGAGACCGACGTGCTCGACACGTGGTTCAGCTCCGGTCTGCTGCCGTTTACATCGCTCGGCTGGAACGGCGACAACTCCAAGCCGACAGCGGATCTCGCGGCGTTCTATCCCACCGATCTGCTCGTCACAGGCTTCGACATCCTGTTCTTCTGGGTGGCCCGCATGATCATGCTGGGCTGCCACTTCATGCTGGATGTGCCGATGCCGGATGGCAGCCCGCGCTCGCTCGCCGAGTCGGTGCCGTTTCGCGAGGTCTACATTCACGGGCTGGTGCGCGACGCGGATCGGCAGAAGATGTCGAAGACCAAGGGCAATGTAATCGACCCGATCGAGGTCATCACAAAGTATGGGACAGATGCGGTGCGGTTTACGCTCGCATGGCAGGCGTCGCCAGGCACGGACATCGCATTCAGTGAGGCGCGGACGGAAGGCTTCCGCGCGTTCGCGAATAAGATCTGGAACGCTGCACGGTTTGTGCAGATGCAGATCGATCGCGCGAGTGAAGCGGGCTACACGATCTCGCCCTCTCTTCCCAAGGACTTGAGCAGCGCGCCGCTGGAGACGAGATGGATCGTGGCACGGCTCCATACGGTGGCCGAAAGTGTCTCAACAGCGCTGGGGGATTATCGCTTTGACGAAGCCGCGAACGCTGTCTATCAGTTTTTCTGGGGTGAGTTCTGCGACTGGTATGTTGAGCTCGTCAAGCTGCGACTTGACTTCACGGTTGCGAAGAATGACACGGCGCAGCTGACGTTGAATGCGCTGGCGAGTGTCTTCGAGGCGGCCCTGCGTCTCCTCTCGCCATTTATGCCGTTTCTCACCGAGGAGCTCTGGCATGCGCTCTACGGTGCGATCGAACAGCCTGTACCCGCGAAGTCCATCGCACTGACGCGGTTCCCACTCGCGTCTGACTTTGCTGCGGATGACGCGAGCGTCGGCGCGATGCAGACTCTTCAGGAACTCATTGTTACGGTTCGCGCACTACGCAAGGACCTCGGCGTGCCAGAAAAAGAGGCTGCGCCGATCCGCCTGCACAGCTCGCAAACTATTGCAAACCTCGCACAGGACAACGCCGATATGCTCTCACGACTTGCGCGCGTCAGCAGCGTCGAGCTTGCGCCGGAAGCGCAGACCGGCAACAACGCGCGCTCTACGCCGAACTTCGATGTTGCGGTTGTATACGAGCGACAGATCGATGTTGCCGCCGAACGCGAACGCCTGAACAAGGAGCTGGCCAAGTATGACAAAGGCCTGCAGGCGGCCGAGAAGCAGTTGAACAATCCGGGATTTGTCGCGAAGGCTCCCGGACACATCATCGATGGTTTGAAGAAGCAGTCCGCAGAGACACGAGCGCTGAAGGAAAGAGCCGAGGCTGCACTCGCGGCGCTTCCGAACTGAACGAGTCACCTGAGAAAAGCGAGGCGCAGCCAACATGCTGCGCCTCTTCTTCTGTGCATTTAGCGATTCTTATTTCCGGCGTGAGACTGATCCTGCCGGCTGATTCTACGGTTGCTCTCTTCTTTCATCTCGACACTCCGAAGGTCTCCGACGGGCTTAGTGTGCGCGCGCATCGTCTGGTTTCGCATACCAGCCCCGGGCATGTTGCCTTTTTCACCTGCCGCATGACGATCCACGTCTTTCATCGCCATTTCATTACCTTTGCTGTGCGTCTTGGGCATAGGTTTCTCCTTAGGGTTCGTCATCACTGCGCGGCGCATTGCCGGCAGGACCGTCGGGGTCGATCTGAGTGTTCACGGGCTCATCACCAAAATCCTGAGCGCCGTAGTCGTAGTCGGTGCCGCCGTCGATGTTCTGCGGTTGCATCGACTCACGTCTGCGCTGTTCGATGTTAATCCCCCACCCCTGTTCATGCGCATACTCGCCGGAAAGTCCGCGTGAGTGCTTGCCGAATCCACGCGGTTCGGTGGCGTTCTCTCGCCGTGGTGATTGGTCTGCCATCGTCACCTCCTGCTCCTTAAGACGAGGCACCCTGTGCAGACGTTTGCAGTTATTTTTTCTGCGGAGCGCCCGGCGGTAGCGCGGTTTGATCGACCGCAATCGCTACGTTTTCGTGTTTAATGTCGAGGCGCAACCTGTTGAAGAGACTCATGTAAACGTTGGCGATCCATATAAGCGCAAACCATGCAATCAGGTACCCGCGCCACCCTTCAAACAACATTTTGAAACGAAAGATCCAAAGGACCAAAGCAGCGACATAGTGCGAGAAGCAGTACTCACACGTGAAGAGGTAAAAGAATTTCCGTTTCGGGACCGCGCCCGCCTGCTCGCTCTGGCGCTTGCAAAATTCGCGCGGCTCGCGAAAGACCTCTTCATGCGTCACGGTCCACGATACGCACGCAACCGGCAGCGCGAGCAGCAGCAACACCGCCGACTGATGCATGAGAGAGGCAGAAAGGTCTTCGATCATCGTGTGCACCGGCCGGCGTCCCGCCAGCCTGCCATGTGAGATGCAGGTACCATCATGAAGAGCATGGAGATACAGCAAGTATCAGACGCGATTGCCCCCGCGACGGTAGAGCGCGCGGTCGAACTGCTGGCCATCGGCGGCCCGGTGACTTGGCTTCCCGTGACGGGTTCGACAAATCAGCTCGCGCTTGAGGCCGCACAGGCGGGCGCGAGGCGCGGCATCTGGGTGGCTGATGAGCAGACATCCGGCCGGGGACGCGGCGGCCACTCATGGCACTCCACACGCGGTGATGGCCTTTACGTCAGTGTGCTCGTTACGCCGGAGCTCCCGCTGGACCGGGCCCTCTGCCTCTCCCTTGGGACGGGTCTCGCGGCGCATCAGGCGATCATGGCGAGCACCGGGATTCGTATTGATCTGCGCTGGCCCAACGATCTGCTCTGCGGCTCGCGAAAGGTTGGAGGAATTCTCGTGGAGAGCGCCGTCGCGAACGGGGGGCGAACTGCACCCGCAGGGCTCCGGTACGCTGTGCTCGGAGTGGGAATCAACGTGCATCATCGGTCGTTTCCTGCCGAGATCGCCCCTTTCGCGACCTCGCTTCAACTCGAGGGAGCGCAGCGGATCAACCGGCAGGCGCTGCTCATTGAGTTTCTGAGAGCGCTCGATCGTGAGCTGGATGAACTCGACCGCGAATACGCCGGGCTGGGAAGCGGCCCGGGCCTGTTGACCCGTTTCGGGGAGGTTTCTTCATGGGTGCACGGGAAGCGGGTTCAGGTCCCCGAGGAGGGCGGATATACTGGCTTTACTGCTGGTCTGGACGCTCGTGGTTTTCTCCTCGTCGATGATGACGATGGCACGCGGCGCACTGTGCTCTCCGGCGGGGTTCGTGAGTTATAAGAGAGACCGCGGAAGATAGAGTCTGAGGTTCACGGAAGACCAACATGCTGCTGGCGATCGATGTGGGTAACTCGAACACCGTAATGGGGCTCTTTCAACTCGCGAGTGAGAACGGGCCTGCCTCACTTGTCGCAGACTGGCGAATTACGACCCCTCACAAACAGACTCCCGATGAGCTGGGCGTACTGCTGCAAACGCTTTTCACCATGCGCGGCATCAAGATGGAGGACGTAAACGGGGTGGCCATCGCCTCCGTCGTCCCGCCGCTGGATGCCTCGCTGCGGCGTGTGTGTGAAGTCTGCTTTAAGATTCGGCCGCTCTTCGTGGAGCCGGGCGTCAAGACGGGGCTGCCGGTGCTGACGGACAATCCAGGCGAGGTCGGCGCAGACCGCGTCGTGAACTGCGTGGCGGCATTCGATATGGTCGGCGGTCCCGCGATCGTTGTGGACATGGGCACCGCGACAACCTTCGATGCTATTTCGAAGCAGGGCGCTTTTCTCGGCGGAGCGATCGCGCCGGGACTCGGCATCTCGGCGGACGCACTCTTTGCGCGCGCCGCGCGCCTCACTCGCGTCGAGATCAAGAAGCCCACAAAAATTATTGGCACGAGCACGACTGACAACATTCAGATCGGTCTGTACTACGGCTACATCGGCCTCGTCGATGGAATCCTCGAGCGCCTGATGCATGAGCTCGGGCCCGACACGAAGGTTATTGCCACGGGTGGACTCGCGAAGCTTATCTCCGCGGACAGCAAGTACATCTCGCGCGTGGACGAGATGCTGACGCTCACCGGTCTGCGGCTCATCTGGGAACGCAATCATGATCGTCAGCGGCGACGTAACGAGAACAAGAACGAGACCAAGGCCGAGAAAGTAAACTGAGGAACGCAACGAGTCGCCTGGCTCTTTGCTGCGTACCTCTATGCAGAACTACTTTCACTACTTCACGGAGATTGAAGACCGCTTCAACCGCAGGCGCGGTTCGCTGTTGCTTCTCTCCACGCTGGACTGGGCGCTGATTGAGAGCTGGCGTGAGGCCGGCGTCCCACTGGAGGCCGTGCTGCGCGGCATTGATGCTGCCTTCGACCGATATGAGACTCGATCCATGCGCTCGAGGGGCCGTCTGCGCAAGGTAAACGGGCTCGCCTGGTGCGCGCAGGCCGTGATGGCGGCGGCGGAAGAGATGGTTGAGGCGGCAACGGGTGCCGCTCCGCAGCGCGCAGTCGGCACGCATTCGAGCGGTTTTGAGAACGAGCGCGTCGCGGTGTATTTGAAACGAAATGCAGACGAGGTTGCGACTGCAGGCGAGAGGACATTGAATGAAGCCCTCGCTGCGATTGCGACACGCCTTCGCGAACTGGCGGCAGGCATGCACGAAACGGACGCGATGCCGCTCGAAGATCTGGACCGTATCCTCACAGTTCTTGAAGAACGGATGGTCGATGCTGTGCGTGCGAACGCCGGTGAAGCAGAGCTGGTCAAGCTGCGACAGCAAGCAGATAGTGAGCTCGCGCCGTTCCGTTCGAAGATGAGCGCTGTGCAGCTTCGCCAGGTGCAGCACCAGTTCCTTACGCGCCGTTTGCTGCAGATAAATTCGCTTCCCCGGCTCAGCCTCTTTTACATGAGTGTCGGCGAATGATGCCGCATCAGCTTCGCATCGAACGTGTGGTGTATGGCGGGTTCGGGCTTGCGCGGTCTTCCGCCGCAGAATCCGGTTCGCAGACTGCGTCGTTGGTTCCATTCACACTTCCCGGAGAACTCGTCGAGGCGATACCTTCAGGCTCCAGCGATGTGCTGCAGCTCCTGCGTGTCCTGGAGAGTTCGAGCGAACGCGTGCAGCCCGGATGTCCGCACTTCGGCACGTGTGGGGGCTGTCATCTTCAGATGGCGAGCTATCCGGAACAGCTTCGTATTAAGGAGGCGGTCCTGCGCGAATCACTAACGCGCGCTGGCGTCAGCGACGGTTTCGATGTCGTGAAACATGCTGCGGAGCCATGGAACTACCGGAACCGCATCCGCTTGCACGTGACTCGCGAAAACGACGTGCTTCGGCTGGGGTATCGCGAGCGTGCGAGCAATTCCATTCTTCCGATCAGCACCTGCCCCATCGCAGCGCCAATCCTTTGGCGAGCTGCCGGGATTATCCTCAACAGGGCGTCAGATGATCCGGACATGCGCCGCTGGCTCGAATCCGCGGCGGAGGTCGAATTTTTCTGTAACGCCGATATGTCCCAGCTCCAGACCACGTTGCTATGCACAGCTGCAAAGCCGGCTTCCGCTCAGGGATTTCAAAACGCATTTTCTCGCCTTCGACAGGACCTGCCCGAGCTGGCCGGCGCCGGGGCGCTGCGGGTTCATCCGCGCACCGGACAGGTTCAGCAGGAACTTGCAAGCTGGGGTGCGGCAGGATTCAACTACGAGGTCGCGGGAGAACGCTACTGGGTTGCGCGTGGCGCCTTCTTTCAGGTGAATCGAATCCTGTTGCCCAGGATGGTCGAGCTCGTCTGCGCGGACCAGCGGGGGCGAGTCGCGTGGGATCTGTTCGCAGGTGTCGGCCTCTTCGCCCGCATCCTCGCACGCGGCTTTGCACAGGTAACTGCCGTGGAGGCGAATCCTGCTGCAGCTCGTGAATTGACCTCCTCATTGCAGCGTCTCGGCGGCCAGCATCGTGGGATCGCGGCGGTCATTGTGGATTACCTTCGCGAGGCAGTGTTGCAGCGTGAGCGGCCCGAGCTCATCGTGCTCGATCCTCCCCGCGCCGGTGCGGGAGTCGAGGCTTGCCATCTGATCGCGCAGATCGCTCCGCCGCAGATCGTCTATGTCTCCTGCGACCCGGCCACATTGGGGCGTGACCTAGCCGCGCTGCAATCGAGCTACGCGATCGAGTCGCTGCATCTGGTCGACCTTTTTCCGCAAACGTATCACCAGGAGGCGGTAGTGAAGCTTCGGCGCCGCTCGTGACAAACTAAGAGGACACTCCCGAGAGATCGTGGAGCTCTTCTCATGCAGGCAGTCGGGGCTCGCAAACACTGGATGGACTCGCCGCCGGCATTCGATCCTCCGCAATTGCGGCAGGCACCGATGCTGGCCGCGGCGTTGTGCTTCGCTGCGGGTGATCTCATCGCACGTCGCTGGGAACCACCTGGGCTGCTCGTCTCCGCGCTGCTGTTTCTTCTTTTGCTCTCGATCGTGGGGCTGCTGAGGTCGCGCCGTGTCGCGGTCGTCCCCGTGCTCGCTCTCTGGGCTGTTGTCGGATGCACATGTGCACAGATCGAGCTGCCGATCTCCCGCCAGCAGCAGCTCACCGGTTATGCCGATGGCCTGAGCCGTACGGTGCGGGGCCACGTTGTGCGCGTCCGCGAGCTTGCGCCGGAGAACTCATCGCCCGATCAGGTGAACGATCAGCCATGGGCTCTCGGCCCTGGTGCATGGGAGCCAATCAGCGGGGAATCGAATCGTTCCATCGATCTCCAGGTGGACGCGGTCGAAGACGTGACGCCAGATGTCTCCACGATGCGCCCCGTCAGTGGAGGTGTTCGCATCACTCTCATGGACGCCGCCCCCGTGCTCTCATGCGGCGATGTAATCGAGATTCCGCTGCGGCTTCGTGTGCCGGACACCTATCGCGATCCGGGTGCGTGGTCCTATTCCGACTATCTGCTCGGCCAGGGCATCAGTACGCTGGCCTCCGCACACACACAGCGCCTTCGCATCGTTGGCCATGCAACGCGCACATGGAGCTGCCAACTCGCGGCCGCTCAGAGCTGGGCTGCCAAACGCCTTCAGAGCCTGAGCATCTACGCGGCAGCGGCGACCACGCCTGCATGGATGCGACTCGATCGTGAGGACACCGCGATGCTGAGCGCCATGCTCGTGGGCGATCGCACACAGCTCACGCCCTCGCTTCGTCAAGGGTTCGAGCGCACTGGTACTTTTCATCTCTTCGTCGTCTCTGGACTGCATGTCGTGCTGCTGGTTGGCGGATTGCTCTGGCTGTTGCGCAGGATGCGGATTCCAGAGGGCATCGCAATCGGCGTCACGTTGAGCGCAGGTCTTCTTTTCGCGCTGTTGACTGGCTTCGGCGCCCCTGTGCAACGTGCGCTCGGCATGACAGCCGCTTATCTGCTCGCACGCTGGTTAGGACGCGATACGGGGCCATTGAACGCGCTTGGCATCGCAGCCGTCATCATCCTCGCACTCGATCCGCGCGCTCTGTTCGAAGCAAGCTTCCAGATGACAACGCTCGTCATCATCGCCGCTGCCGGCATTGCCCGGCCGGTTGAGGCGCACAGCTTTCAATCTCATGCGCGGGCGCTCCACGACCTGGATACGATCGCGCTCGATTCCAACATGCATCCGCGCGGGGGGCAGATGCGGGTGCGCCTGCGTCTTTTCGGCAGCCTCTGCGCAACACTGATTCACCCTCGCCTGCGTCGACTTCCACTCTGGACAGCTCGTGCAACCTTCAGCTTTCTCGCAGCCATTCTCTTTGGTATCGCGGTTGAGCTCTGCATGACGCTGCCGATGGCCACCTACTTCCACCGCGCAACACTCCTTGCGTTACCTGCAAATCTTGTACTCGTACCGGTCATCGCAGTTCTCCTCGGGCTCACCATACTTACCTTCTGTGCCTCGCTCATCAGCCTCTCCATAGCGCGCATACCCGCCGCGTGCACTGCCGCGCTCATTCACTTGATTCGGGCGGGCGTCTCTCACATGGGACACCTCAGCGTCGCGGACATGCGTGTTCCTGCTCCGTCGCCGCTATCCATTTTGTTTGCGTGTGCGGCAATTGCCTTGGCGTGCGGCGCGCTGCGACTACGCTCTCGTCTCTGGCTGGTAGCTGCATGCATCGCGTTGATTGCCGCTCCAGTGATAGCGCTTTGGCCTACGTCTCCGCTGGTGCATCATGGGGTGCTTGAGGTCACGGCCATCGATGTGGGTCAGGGCGACTCTCTCCTTGTCGTCTCGCCCGATGGCGGGACGCTGCTCGTTGACGCCGGTGGACCTGTTGGTCCAACTGCCTCCAACTCGCGTTGGGATATCGGTGAGGAGGTCGTTGCACCGTACCTCTGGTCGCGCCACATTCGCCGACTCGACGCTGTAATGCTCACGCATGCGCACAGCGATCACATGGGTGGCATGCCTGCGATTCTGCGCGATCTGCGTCCCCGCGAGCTCTGGATCAGCATCGAGCCTGGTGAGGCGCCGGCGATGCGCGCGCTCCTCGCCGAGGCGCGGACGCTTGGCATCACAGTACGCCGCTTCCATGCCGGTGATGGATTTGATTGGCGCGGGCTGCACGCAAAGGTTCTCTCGCCTGAGCTTGGGTATAGCAACCCGGGCGCTCCACGCAATGACGACTCTCTTGTGATGCGCCTCGCATACAACCAGGGGAGTGTGCTCCTCGAAGGAGACGCCGAGTGGTCAAGCGAGGCTGATATGGTTCTGAATCATCGGGTTGCCCCGTCAACTCTGCTCAAGGTCGGACATCACGGCAGCAAGACTTCGACGGCAGACGCGTTTCTTGCTGCCGTCTCGCCGCGCGATGCGGTAATCAGCGTCGGCACCCATAACACCTTTGGCCATCCGCGTTGGGAAGTGCTGAATAAACTTGAGCAGGCACGCGTCCGAACCTGGCGCACCGATCGCGAAGGGGCCGAGACGTTCCTGATCTCTGCAGATGGCGGCATCTCGGCGCTCTCCGCAGCGTCCAATCCTTAGGCCCGCAGTGGCAACAAGGAGTGTGAATTGAGTAAAGCGATCGAATCGGAGTCCGCCGGTGACACGCCCGTTCCCAATCTTCCTTCGACTCACCCTCTGCTCGACAACGCCGCACTCGAAGAGGCTAAACTCATCCGCCGTCTGCAGATGATGATGAACATGGTGATGCAGGTCATCGCGCAGGACGGCACACTGACGATCGAAGACGCGTCACAGCTGATCGCCGATGCACGCACGGCTGCGCTCGCGATGTTTCCGGATAAGGAACTCGCCTACGATCTCATCTGGCGTCCGCGTTTTCAGCGGTTGATGCGCGAGCGCTTTCGGCTGATGTAAAGCGCTTTCGGCTGATGTAATTTGCGGACAGCTCGCTGCAGCGACGTTCACGGCACTCGGACGGGGCCGAGCAGCGGAGTCTTCACCGGCGCAGCCAGGCCAATGAACTCTGTCAGAGTGTTGTTACCGTAGTTCGCGACCCAGATGTTTCCGGCGGCGTCGATCGCCAGCGAGTACGGCTCGAGCAGCTTTGCATCCGCTCCCCAGCCGGCGCCGGGCGAGAGTAGCGTCCCATGGTTCGCAGCGGACGCGCTTGAGAACTCGGCCAGGGAAGGGCCGCGCTCGCTCGCAACCCACGCATTGCCGCCGCCGTCGACTGCAACTCCTCGCGGCGCGTTCATGCCGCCGCCGGTATACCCGCTGCCGGAGAGCACAGTCCCCGCCGATGAAACGAGGCCTGCGCTATTCGCATAGAAGTTCGCAGACCACACATTGTCGGCGCTGTCGACGGCGACGCTCGCAGGCCCCTGCCCCACAACGTAGTCAGTGAATGCCGATCCATCGGCCAGCACGCGAGTGATCGTATTGCTCGACTGATTCGCGACGAAGGCGTTGCACTTCGAGTCCGTTGCCACCGCCGCCGGAAACTCCAGGTTTGCAGCTGTAAATCCCGCCGTTCCTGACAACGGTGAACCGCTCCCGCCCAACAGCGTAATGTGCGAGTTTCCGTAGTCAACCACCCATGCGACACCGCTGGTATCAAATGCGACGGCAATCGGAAAGTTCAGACCGCCGCTCGTGTACTGCGCGGGCGAGGTGCCCGCGGCGTTGAGCAAAGTTACCGATCCGAGGCCGTTGTTCACGCTGGCGGTGCTCTGCTCGTTCGCCACCCACATCGCGTCATTCACATCCACAGCGCCGCCGTAACTGTTCAGGAGCCCGTTGCCGCCAAGGCCTGAAGCGAACACTGGTGTCCCGGTATTCGAAAAGAGACTCGCAATCCCGAAGTAGTTCGCTACCCAGACATTCCCCTGCGAATCAATCGAAACTGAGGAGGGCGCGTTCAGTCCGCCGCCGCTGTAGGTGGCGAACATGGTCCAGTCGCCCGGGGCCGCACCCAGAGCGGGTAAGTATGCAGTCGACGCGCTGCTCAGTCCGTAGATCATTGCGACATTCGCCGCGGGCGACTTTGCAATGTTCATTGCGGCATCCAGGGTGTTCCCCGGGGCCGAGCCGCCGGCCGTCGTCGCAGAGAATAACTGCGTGCAGGCTGAACTCGATGCAGCGCTGGACGTGACGCACGCATTCAGAACGTTGGCTACAGTGTTCAGCCGCGAGGTCGGAGCGGTGCCGGTTGTCGGAAACAAAGCGCCCGGCGCCCTGCCGGTTGCGATGTTCACGAGGTTCATCGCACTCGCCGCGGCGAGTGCAATCCCGCTGCTGTTGGTTGTTGTCGCTCCAATCTGCGCCCCGGTTGCAAGGAACGGAGCCATCGCCCACGCTGCTGCGACCGTTGTTGCCTCGTTCACCACAACACTCGTTCCATTCTTCAACGCAGAACACTGTCCCAATACCGCGGTCATCACCGCGCCATTGTTCGATGTGCCCGCTGCGCCGGCCGATCCTCCGCGCGCCACGAGGTACAGGACGGAGTTGCTGTAGGGACATGAGGCGCTGCTCGCGATCGTGAAGGCGCCGGTCGAGTCCGTTGTTGCGGGTGCGCTCAGGAGAGGCGTGGGCGCAGATCCGTTGCCCGTCGTCCCCGCCGCGTAGAGCTGCACGCTTGAACCCACCATGGGGAGAGCGCCGGCGCGCACTGCTCCGCTGAAACCAGCGGCCGCGTAGTTCTTCGTTGGTGCGGGTTGAGAAGGGCTCGTAACATTCGTCGACTTGCAGTTGTTCGGCTCGGTGGAATTCCCGCCTCCCCCCGGAGGGCCTGAGATTGTGGACGAACCTCCACAGCCAATTAAGGCGAGCGCAAATGCAGCAGAAGCGGCGAGAATTACGCCGCGAACGAGACCCGTACTCCGGCCACTGAAACTCATCTCAGTGCTGACGATAGGGTTTCGTGAATTCAGCAAGATCAGCTCCGGAGAGGAAGTTGGTGAGGCTCTGGGTCAGTTCGGTGCGAGCTTGTATTGGAGTCAGCACGGCGTCGGAAATTTCTGCGCGCATCAGAATCGGAATCGGGCGCGCGGGGCTTTGCGTCAACAGGTCGTGCGTTGAGGGATGGCTATAGATCAGTCCGAAGTGTGTGCGCTCCGTTGAAGACTGGTTGCACGTTGAACCCGTGCAGACCGACGCTGCCTCAAGATACTGAGTCGCGCCGTTGTTGAATAGCGAAGCGCTGACGCTGGTATCACCGGTGGCGGTTGGCAACGTAAGCGGGCCGTGCCATATCCAATCTTCACCACGAGCGGCGTGGCAGATCAACGTGTCATGCGCACCCAGAGTCGGCGACACGCCGATCGATATTGCGGGACCTCCGCCAGCCTGCGCGTACTCCGCCCAATGGAAAATCACAGCGCCGGTCACGAGTGTCTCGTTCCATTCGCGCTGCAACCTGTACTCTCCCACCTGGGCCGGGAAGGCGGCCGTGTGTTGATTTTGTATAGCTGCCGCGCTCGGTCTTCGCATTATCGCTCGTGCATAGCTCACACTGCCCAGCGCGATGAGCGCGGCGAACGCCACGCAACGGATTGCGTGCGACCGTGCCCGCGAGACCTCGCCGGAGACCGCACCCGGCACAGCCGGCAATGGCAGCAGCCTAAGATCGCGTCGAGGACTCCAGCGCAGCAAGGCCGCGAACAGGAGCACCGATGCGCTGAAGAACAGGCACGCGCCCAGGATGTAGTCTCCCATCGCGGCATGATTTTGCAGCCATGGATGCCGGAGCGCGATGACGTAGTACACCACCAGCCCGCAAAGCCGCACGAAGTTGAACGCGTATCCGAGAAGCACTGCGCCCGACGTGAGCAGCAACCAATGACGTAACCGCAGACGGTAGAGGTATCCGGCAATCAGTGCGATGAACCCCATCGTGACCGCGCCGCGAATCCCATTGCAGCCGGGCGCGATGAACATGCCAAACTGCGGTGTGAACATCAGGCTCAGCTGATCCGGCGTCAGCGGCTGGCCCAGCGCATGCGCGAAGCTGCGCGCAATCACCGCCGACGTGTGCTGTAGTGGAAGATCGATGTACCGGTTGAAGAAGTGCGGCACCGGATTGACGAACCACATCAGCACAACCGGAAACCATGCGGCGCGCAATAGCCTCATTCCGCCGAACAGAAGGACAAAGCCGGCCGTATACGCCACCGCCACCAGCGAGTACGGCGGAAGCACGATCGACCATGAAGGCGACAGCACCATCTCAACGACGGCCTGGTCGCGCACATGCACAACGGCGATCGTCGCCGCCAGAATCCCAAGCCCCCACCACGAACCGCCGGTCTCCCAACGGAGTGAGCGCCACACTCTCAGAATCAACACGAAGCTGGCGATGGGAATCAGTCCGCCGATTGACTTCAGCGGATCCGTCATCCACATTGCCCACAGGGTGCTGCAGGTCGAACTAATCGCAAACAGACCAGCGATGCCCAGCAACACAGCGACGACAACGCCGGAAACCGTCCGCAGACCATCTGCCGCTGGCTCTTCGCGCACGCGCGGCCTGTCGGCCGCGGTCAGAGGTACTGTGGACATATTTCAATTTTAGAGGCTCAGAAACCGCGCACCAAGGGTTATTGAGGGCTCATCCGCAGGCCTGAATCCAACAGCTCAGGCGCCGTGTACAGAGGCCTGGCGCTCGGAGTGGCCCGAGAGCTCCGACGCGCGCGCCTCCGCATAGGCCGCCGCACCCAGAAGCGCGCAGGTTTCGTCAAGAATCACGCGCACCGGAATCGCTTCCAGAAGCGGTGAGAGCCGCCCCTTATCGAGGAATGCCTGCATGAACCCGCTGCTCGACAGGAACTTCAGGATCTTGGGAGCGATTCCGCCGCCAAGATACACTCCCCCCAGTGCAAGCAGTTTCAGTGCAAGGTTGCCAGCCTCCGCTCCGTAGGCCGAAACGAAGAGCTCAGTCGTCTTTACGCATATCTCGCTTGAACCATCCTCAGCGCAGGCGCCGATCACGGCATTCGGATCTTCGGCCTGCATACGCTCGCGCAGCCACGCCGGCTCTTCCATCTTCTGGTTGTCGCGCAAGAAAGCATAAATGTTTTGCATGCCAAGTCCGGAGACAACACGTTCCGTGCTGACCCGGCCGTTCAATTTGCGCCGGAGATAATTCAACAGCGCAATCTCCGTGTCGTTCCGAGCCGCAAAGTCGCCGTGACCACCCTCGGACGGAATCGGCAGATGACGCCGCAGAATCGGGTCCCAGATCAGCAGGCATTCGCCGAGGCCGGTGCCCGCAGCGATCAATCCGCGGTGTCCGACCGAGCTCGCATCGCCGGTGTGCAGGGTGCAAATCTTGTCGTTTGCGAGCTCAGCTATGCCGTAGCCGTTGGCCTCAAGGTCGTTGATCAGAAAGATGTGTTGGATTCCAAGCGACCGCTGCAGGTCGCGCGCATCCAGCGTCCACGGCAGATTTGTCAGCTTCAATCGGCCGTCACGCACCGGCCCGGGACATCCGAAGCAGCAAGCAATGATTTGCTCACGAACATCCGGATGGCCACTCTTCTCCGCAGAGAGAAACTCCTTTACGACATCGTCGAGACAAGCGAATTCGGCGGCCGGAAACTTCTCATCGCGGACAGGCGACAACTTGCCATTGGCGAACCCGTACAGTGCCAGATGAACCTTGGTCCCACCGACATCACCAGCCAGAATCATGCGGCCTCAGCTCTCCTGCGCTGTTAGATCTCCAGCGCGCCGACACGGTATCCCTCTGCTTCGGCGACGGCGCTGCCCGGCGGCAGCTTCGCCGCCGCGTCCCGATCCAGCAGAAAGAGAAGCTTACCATTCGCAGGTCGAATCAGTTGCGAAGGCAGCCGCTCGGGATCACGCGGTCCGGTCAGCACCTCGGCGACAATATTCGTCTTACCCGGTCCTTCGACCTCAAATGCGACCTCCGCCGCCTGATTGATCACCGGCCATGTCAGCGTGATGCGCCATGTGTCCTTCTGCGGAACGTGATTCGCGACGACGAGACGTCCCATTTCGTTGAGCGCCTCCGTATTTGGGAAAAGCGACGCCGTGTGTCCGTCGGGGCCCATGCCAAGCACAACCAGGTCGAACGCCGGCGACTCCGCGCCCTCCAGCTTCATTACGTTGCGCAACGTGCTCTCGTAGCGTGACGCCGCCTCCTCAGGATCGAGCTCGCCCTCCATTCGGAATACATTCGCCTCCGGGATGGGCACCTTCGTCAGCAGCAGGTCGCGGCACACGCCGTAGTTCGACTCTGGATGGTTCGGCGGAACGCAGCGCTCATCTACCCAGAAGAGCTGTAGCTTGTCCCATGGCACCGTTGCGAGAAACGGCTGCGCGGGGTCAGCTAACAGTTTGAACGTGGCGTTCGGTGTAGAGCCTCCGGAGATTGCGATGCGCGCGATCCCGCGCGAGGCAACCGCCTGCTCCGTCTTGCTGGCGAACAGCTGTGCGGACGCCAATGCCATTGCTGCGGCCGAAGGCCACACCTGGTAGGTCACAGTTACAGGACGAGCCATGGATCTCTCAACTCTCGAATTGTTGTGAATGGCATTCGCTACAAGGTGTGCCACTGATGTCCGTCACGGGTTATCAGCTCATCCGCGCACTTCGGGCCCCATGTGCCCGCAGCATAGTTCGGGAAATCCTTCGGCGGATTCGCTTTCCAGGCATCGAGGATCGGCGTCATCAGCGCCCAGGTAGCCTCCACACCATCGCGGTGAGCAAACAGCGTTCCATCGCCGAGCATCGCATCCAGCAGCAGCCGCTCGTAGCCATTCGCCGAGCTCTTGCCGAATGCAGCCGCATAGCTGAACTGCATCTCCACATTCTTCACATTCGTGCTCGGGCCGGGAACTTTCGCGCCAAACACCAGCGCAATTCCCTCGTCGGGCTGAATGCGAATCTTCAGCACATTCGGGCAGACCTGGTTCTTGGTGTTGTTCCCCTTGAACAGATGCAGCGGAGCCTGCTTGAAGGTGACCGTCACCTCCGTGACTCGCGTCTTCAACCGCTTGCCTGCGCGAATGTAGAACGGTACGCCGGCCCATCGCCAATTCTCGATATTCAGCTTCATCCCGGCGAAGGTCTCCGTCGTCGACTGTGGATTGACGCGATCTTCCTGTCTGTACCCGATGACTTTCTGTCCATCGATCACGCCCGGGCCATATTGTCCACGCACGGTGTCCTCTGCGGGAATCGGATCGATAGCGCGCCACACCTTCAGCTTCTCTGTCCGCACCGCCTGCGCCTCAAAGCTATCGGGCGGCTCCATCGCGACGAAGCTAAGGACCTCCATCACGTGGTTCTGCAGAACATCGCGCAGGGCTCCAGCCTTCTCGTAGAAGGGGCCGCGGCCCTCAATGCCGATCGATTCTGCCGCCGTAATCTCGACGTAATCAACATAGTTGCGGTTCCAGATTGGTTCAAAGATGCCATTGCCGAAGCGGAAGACCAGGATATTCTGCACGGTCTCCTTGCCAAGATAGTGATCGATGCGGAAGATCTGGTTCTCAGCAAGCACGCGGTTGAGCTCATCGTTCAGCTTTCGCGCACTCTCCAGGTCTACGCCGAACGGCTTTTCGATGATGACGTTGATCCACTGGCCCTTTCCCTTCGGCTGTGTCATCTCATGCTTCGCGAGCCGCTCAGCGATATCAGCAAAGTATTCCGGCGCGACCGCGAGATAGAACAACCGGTTGCCCTTTGTTCCATACTGCTGATCGAGGTCAGCCAGGAATGCCTTCAGCTTGTCGAAACCCTGGTCGTCGTCGAACTCGGTTGCAAAGTACTTCACGCGTTCGATAAACGGCTTCAGCGCGGAGTCGCCATTATCAACGCCACCACCCTTAAGGACGCCTTCCTGCATATCCGCCGCGAAGCTCGCCGAAAGATCGCGGCGCGCTACACCGACGACCACAAACTCCTTCGGCAGCAGGTGCTGCTGCTCCAGGTGAAACAGCGCCGGCAACAGCTTGCGCTTCGTCAAATCGCCTGACGCACCGAAGATCACCACGATGCACGGCTCAGGAATCCGCTCTTCCTTCAGCCCGCTGCCGAGCTCCTCACACTCCGTGAGCGACTGTCCAACTTCCTCTACCATGGTGGCCATACTGCTTCTCCTTCTCTGTGCAGAGTCCTCTGCATTGCCGCACCGGCGCCTGCTTACTTCTCGCCGGCCGGGGCCATCTTTACAGCGTGCCCGCCAAATTCATTGCGCATTACCGCCAGCATGCGGTCCGTGAAATTGTTCTCCTCACGCGAACGCAGCCGCCGAATCAGCGCATCCGTAATCACCGGCGCCGACACATTCAGATCGATCGCTTCAAACACGGTCCACCGGCCCTCACCCGAATCCGGCACATACGCCTCGAGGCCCTCGAGCGTCGGATTCTTCTTGAGCGCATCGGCTGTCAGATCCAGCAGCCACGAACGCACCACCGAGCCATACCGCCAGATTTCCGAGATCTGCACCAGATCCAAATGCATCGGCGTCTTGGCCTTCATGATCGAGAAACCCTCGGCATAGGCCTGCATAATGCCGTACTCGATGCCATTGTGAATCATCTTCACGAAGTGCCCGGCGCCCGACGGTCCCACGTGCCCCCAGCCTTCCTTCTCCGCCGGCGCCAGCGCCTCAAAGATCGGCGTCAAATATTTCACCGGCGCATCGTCGCCACCGATCATCATCGAGTAGCCTTCGGTGATGCCCCACACGCCGCCCGACGTGCCGACATCCACAAACTCAAAGCCTTCCTTCTTCAGCTCATCGTGCCGGCGCTGCGAATCCTTGTAGTTCGAGTTGCCGCCATCGATGAAGATGTCGCCTTTCTTCATCAGCGGCTTCAGCTTTGCGATGGTCTGATCGACCGGGTCGCCCGCCGGAACCATGATCCAGATGGCGCGCGGCGAATCCGTCAGGTTCTTCACCAGGTCCTCAAGCGAACTCACCCCCACAGAACCGGCATCGTTCAGCCTCTTGACGGCCTCCGCGGAGAAGTCGAACCCGACAACCTTATGGCCGGCTTTGCGAAGACGCTCCGCCATGTTGCCGCCCATCTTGCCGAGTCCGATCAATCCAAGTTGCATAAGTTTTTCCTCATTGCCGGGCCTCACCCGGCTGTCTTGCGGTTGAAATACGCCTCTTTGAGAGTAATCCCAAAGACGGTCAAGGGGGAAAACGATGCACGGCGTGAAAGTCCTCTCACGCCTCCGGAAAGTCTGCGCCCTCTGTCGTCGCCTGCCACCGGCTGAGCTCCTCGTTCCACTCCTCCAGGCGCGCGCGGAAGCGCCGCAGCGCAGTCTTCCCGAGCAACAAATGTCGGGGCGGATTCGGGTCGCTCACCGCCGCAACTACAGCCTCTACAGCACGCTGCGGATCGCCCGGCTGCCTGCCGGACTGGGTCTCAAAGTACTCACGCGTCTTGCCTGCCGTCAGCTCGTAGTCGGGAATCCGACGCTTTGCCTTCGTGCCCGATCGCCCCAGGAAATCGGTGCGGAATGGACCGGGCTCCACCACCATCACGTGCACACCCAGCGGTGCCAGCTCCGCGCTCAACCCCTCCGACAATCCCTCCACTGCGAACTTTGTCGCGTTGTAGTAGCTCCAACCCGCCGAGCCAATTAATCCGCCGATTGACGAAAAATTCACGATCGTGCCCGAGCGTCGCTCGCGAAACTGTGGCAGCAGCGCCTTCGTCACGTTGATCAGGCCAAAGAGGTTCGTCTCGAACATTGGCATGTACTCGTTCTCGGTCACCTCTTCGACGGCGCCCGCCACACCGTAGCCCGCGTTGTTCACCAGCACATCGATGTGACCCACACGCACCACCATGTCCGCGACCGCTTTGTCGATGCTGTGCTGTTTTGTCACGTCCAACTGCAGCACCACCGCATTGCCGGGATAACGCGCCGCAAGATCTTCAATCGCCTCGATCTTCCGAGCCGTCGCCACGACCTTCGCATCCAGCGACAGCAGGTACTCCGCCAACAGGCGGCCGAAGCCGCTCGAAGCACCGGTAATGAACCAGTGCCGGTCTTTCTGCGCAAGCTTCACTGAAGTACTCACACTTCATCGGACGCACGGCAGTCGCGCCACGATGCAGAATTCGACCCACCTGACGAAAATCGGTTCGACGTCGCTGCAAAACTCGCCGTCGCGACAGTGGGTGCGCAGCAGCCTGCCAGGCTCGTACACTTTCCAAGGATGAACGAACTCTTCCCCATCATCGATGCGGCCCTTGCCTCTGCGGCCACGCGGTCGGGAGCGCACCTCGCGTGCCATCCAGGTTGTCATCAGTGCTGCATCGGAGTCTTCGCAATCACTCCACTCGACGCCGCGGCCCTCCGCGAGGGGCTCGCAGCCGCCCCGGGCGACGTCGCCCATCGCATCCGTGCGCGAGCGCTCGCATCGCGCGAACGCCTGCTGGCCGCCGGCTTCCCGGGCGACCCGGATAACGGCATCCTCTTCACCGAGCCGCATCACGAGGACACATTCGAAGAGTTCGCCAACGACGAGCCATGCCCGGTTCTCAACCCCGCCACCGGTACGTGCGATCTATACGCTTCGCGACCCGTGCAATGCCGCACCTTCGGTCCGCCGATGCGCGATGAGCACGGCCATCTCACCGTATGCGAGCTCTGCTTCACGCACGCATCACCGCAACAGGTCGCTGGCTGCGAGATGGATCAGAGCTGGCGTCCCCTCGAAGACGAGCTCATCGCGCAGGCCGGCTCAGACCCCGCGAATGCCGGCCCCACGTTGATCGCGTTCGCTCTTACGCGGTGACCTCGCGAACGCCGCCTTCACCCCCGATCAGCGCCATCTCCGCCATGCCCAGAAACAGCCCGTGTTCCACGACGCCGATGATCGACCGTATTTCTGCCGCGGTCTCTTCAGGGTTTTCAATGACCCCGCAGGCGCAATCGAGGATCCAGTTGTTCTCGTCCGTGAGCACTGGACCTGAGCCATCCTTCTTCATGCGCAGCGTCGGATTGAGCCCAAGCTCTGCCAGACGAGGCTCCACCAGCGGCCGCGCCAACTTGATAATCTCAACCGGCAGCGGAAACTTGCCAAGCTTCTCCACGATCTTCGATTCGTCCACAACACAGACAAATCTGTCCGTCGCACTCGCGACGATCTTTTCGCGCAGCAGCGCCGCGCCTCCGCCTTTGATCAGATACAGCCCCGCGCCTGCTTCAACGGCAACCTCATCCGCGCCGTCAACGTAGAGATCGAGTTCCGGCAGCTCCTCGAGCGTCACAACCTCCATGCCAAGCGATCGGCCCAGTTCGGCGCTGGAATCACTCGACGCCACGCACCGAATCTTCAAACCGGCTCGGACGCGTTCGCCTAACGCTTTGATGAACATGACTGAAGTCGAACCCGTGCCCAGTCCAATGCGCATTCCGTCTTCGACCATCTCCGCCGCGCGCTTCCCTACCAGTGCCTTTGCCTCATCCTGCGTCATTCCACCATGTTGCCACGATCTCTCGCATCCCCGCTGCGTGCTTCTATCCGCTGTCTTACTGGTCCGGTCGTCATCCGACCACTGCAGCGGCACACGACTGCGCCTCATCTAATCGGAAGGATGCGCTACGCTCCAGACGTCCGCATCGACCCCTACTACATCCCCTGCGAGCCGGAAACCCGGTCGGCTGTCTACCTGCCGCTCATCTCCTGCGCCTCCGTCGACGGCCTCTTCGAAGAGGTCCAGCATTTCTCCGCCGGTTCCACGCACACAGATGATGCGACGGCCGTTCTCATCACAAGCCGCTGAACATACCCGCAGCGCAAACAAAAGAGGACTGGGGCTGACCCCGGTCCTCTTGTCTTTCGAACTGCCGGCTTACTGCTTCTTCACCAGCTTCTTCGCGGCCTCAACCACATGCGCCGGCGAGATTCCCAGCTTCTCCAGCGCAATCGCGCCCGGTGCCGACGCGCCGAAGCGGTCGATACCGATTGCGATCCCGTCGCGCCCGATGTACTTGTACCAGCCCAGCGTAGCGCCGGCCTCGATGGCAATCTTGGGCACGCCGTGAGGGAAGAGCGACATCTTGTACTCCTCGCTCTGCTCCTCGAAGATCTTCCAGCTCGGCATCGAAATGACCGTGGCGTTGATGCCCGCGCCCTTCAGCTCGTTCGCCGCCTTCATCGCAACCTCAACCTCTGAACCCGTCGCCACGATAATGACATCCTTGCCGAACTGCTCGAGCACGTACGCTCCCTTGCGGCAGCCCTCGAAGACCTTGTACTTCTCCGCGTCCAGCACGGCGATATCCTGACGCGTCAGCGCCATGAAGGCCGGAAGCTTACGCTCGACCATCAGGCCCCAGCACGCCGAGGTCTCGTTCGCATCGCCCGGACGAAAGTCCGTCAGGTGCGGAATCGCGCGCAGCGACATCAGGTGCTCGATCGGCTGATGCGTCGGTCCGTCTTCGCCCAGACCCACCGAGTCATGCGTGAAGATGTACAACGAGTGCGACTCCATCAGTGCACCCATGCGCAGCGCCGACCGGCAGTAGTCCGAGAACGTGAAGAACGTCGAGCCGAACGGCAGCAGGCCGCCGTGCTCTGCGATGCCGTTCACCGCCGCCATCATGCCAAACTCGCGCACGCCGAAGAAGATGTTGCGCCCCTTGGGGTCCAGGTGGAAGTTGCCCGAGTCCTTGAAGATGGTCTTCGTCGAGCTCGTAAGGTCAGCCGCGCCGCCAAACAGCTCCGGCAACACCGCACCCAGATTGTTCAGCACTACCTGGCCGGCGTTGCGAGTCGCCATCTTCTTCTCAGTCGGGAAGGTCGGCAGCGCCTTCTGCCATCCATCCGGCAGCTTCTCTGCCGTCGTACGCTCATACTGCGCGGCGAGTTGCGGGAACTCCCTCTTGTAGGCATCGTAGCGCTCGTGCCAGTCCGCGACGGCCTTCTTCCCCTTGTCGATGGCCTGGCGCCAGTTGGCCAGCGCGGCCTCGGGGATAACGAAGTTCTGGTCGGTGGGAAAGCCGAAGAAGCGCTTGGTTTCCTTAGCGCCTTCGGGCCCGAGTGCCTCGCCGTGGACAGCCTTCGTGCCGGCCTTCGGCGCGCCATAGCCGATGATCGTGCGGACACGGATCAGCGATGGCTTGGTCCGCTCCATCTTCGCGGCCTCGATGGCGCGGTTCAGCTCTTCGAGGTCGTTGCCATCGGAGACAAACTGCACGTGCCAGTCGTAGGCATGGAAGCGCTCCGTGACGTCCTCGGTGTAGCTGAGCTCGGTGGGGCCGTCGAGCGAGATCAGGTTGTCGTCGTACAGCACGATCAGCTTGCCCAGCTGCAGCGTGCCGGCCAGCGAACAGGCCTCGTGCGAGACGCCTTCCATCAGGTCGCCATCGCCGCAGAGGACATACGTGTAGTGGTCGACAATCTTGTAGTGGTCGTTGTTGTAGACGCCGCCCATGTGCTTCTCGGCCATCGCCAGACCAACCGCCATTGCCAGACCCTGACCCAGCGGCCCGGTCGTTACCTCGACACCAGGGGCCTCGGTGACCTCCGGGTGGCCCGGCGTGTGCGAGCCCCATTGCCGGAATTGCTTAAGCTGCTCAAGCGGAAGATCATAGCCCGTCAGGTGCAGTGCGCCGTACAGCATCGCCGACGCGTGCCCGTTGGAGA
The DNA here is from genome assembly GCA_035605855.1 of Acidobacteriaceae bacterium. Lineage (GTDB taxonomy): Bacteria > Acidobacteriota > Terriglobia > Terriglobales > Acidobacteriaceae > Granulicella. Next base: position 35,633 of record DATNGO010000094.1, read on the forward strand.
GCACAAAGCGATCACGGTCCGGCCACTTCGGCTCTTTCGGGTTGTACTTCATGAACTTGTGGTACAGCAGGTACACAATCGGCGAGCAGCCCAGCGGCGCTCCCGGGTGCCCGCTCTTGGCCGCCTCCACCTCATCTACCGCCAGAAGTCGCAGTGTGTTAATCGAAAGCTGATCGAGCTCGGCCTGATTGCGAGCGTCAAGAGTAGCTGGTTGTTCAGTCATTCTGTCCTCAGGAGGGGGGTGAAATTCGCAGGCACGGCTGCGCTGGGGTTCGGGAATCTAAAGATCCGACACTCTTTTCAGTGTACTCGTCCCCAGCCGCGCACCGCATCAACGCCCTTCAAAGGGTCGAACGCTCGCCGCTGTTTCTCCGGCCTCAGTGCCGGTTTTCTGAGCGCGGCTGTTGCGGCGGAGAACTGTTCCGCTGCGGTTCCGGCGCGCTCCGCTGCGGTTCCGGAGCGCTTCGCTGGAGTTCCGGCGCGCTCCGCGGCGGTTCCGGTGCGCTCCGCTGGGGCGGCGGCCCGGGCGCCGGATGCGGCGCGGCCTCGGGCATCTGCGGCTGACCCACAGGGCGATTCTCCCGCAGGTTATTCAACTGCTGCGGACTCAGCGGACGTCCCGGATCGCTGTTCTGGATCGCCTGCCGCTGCTGCTCGAAGCTCGGCCTCGTCGGCGGCGGCACCGCGCGGTTGTAGAGCTGCTGATGCGGGCCCTCGTTCTGCATCTCCACCCGCGCGGACGGCGCTCCCGCTTGCGGAAGCTCTTCCGTCCCGTGAATCGCATGCGGAGCGCCCTCGCCGCCCCTGACCGTCATCGGTTGCTGTCCTGTCGGCTGGCTCGGTTGTGTTCCGCCGAGAGTGATAGCGCCCGGATAGGCCGGAGGCCTGGGCCTGGTCTGTGGCTGGTTACCAGGAGAAGGAGCCGTCCGGTTCGCGTTCGATGGCGGGGTCACCGGTTGATTGGGCTGGCCCGCGTATGCAGGACGGTTCTGATACGTGGGCTGGCTCGGCGGCATCTGCGACTGCGCTGCAGGCGCAGGAGCCCGCTGTTGAGTATTTGCCTGACTCTCAGCCGGCTGATTCGCCTCGCCGTTGCGCTGAGGATTGTTCCGGTACTCGATCTGATTGACCTCATTCGACGGCTGCCTGGCGGTCGCGGCGTTGTTGCCTCGCCGTTCGACGGGCGCCGGCGGTCCCTGCGCCGCCCTCACCTGCGGCAGTTGCTGCTCATTGCTGATTGGCCTTTCCTGATGCGAGATCAGCGTCGGCCGAGCCAGGCGCGAAGGAAACGCGTGCGCTCGACCCGGCGCTACCATCGTCCGCTCCGGCGACACCACCGGGTGCGCAATCATCGGCGCCGACGCAAGCTGCGTTGGCTCCAGATGCAGCAGCGACGACCGCACCGGCTTTCCGCTTGCGAAACTGCCCTGCGACACCGCAACAGTCCCCGCCGCGCGGTTCTCAAACTGCCTCCTCGCCCCCAGCGGATCCGCATATACGTTGCGGTTCGCCGTGTCATAGACCGTTCGCACCTGGTTCACATTGCGGTTGTACAGGCCGCTCGCGTTGACGCGATTCAGGTATAACGTGCTGGCGTGATACCACGGCGCGTAGGGCTCGTTCGGACCCAGCGGAAACCACGCCGCCGCACCGCTGCCCGGGTGCACAAATACGACCAGCGCCGGCGCATAAACCGGATGCACAACCGGCGGTCCCGGCACCCATCCCCAGCGTCCGCCAAAGATCGCCCAGCGTCCGTAGTGGAATGGCGCAAAACCCCAGGGCTCCGCCTCGACCCACGTCCATCCCCACGGCGCAACCCACGTCCAGCGCCCATAGCAGTACGGCTGCCAACTTGCCGGAACGCTGGCCGGGAACCACACGGCCCCGTAGTCCGCCTCCGGCAGCCAGCTCCCGTACTGCTCCAGCTCGGCGCCGCCCACGGTGTCCGCGCTCAAATAGTTCTGCTCCGCCGCCTCGCCGGCCCCATACGCCTGGTCTCGCTGGCTCGAAAACGCGTCCAGCGTATCGTGGGCCTGGGGCCGCGCTACCCACTGCCCCGACACCGGATTGGACCCCGACACTCGCAACGCCTGCCCCTCACCCACCGTCTGCTGCAGCCCGTTCCCATCAACCTCCGCCACACCCGAGAACACCGTGACCACTGTCCAATCGCCGCCCGGGTCCACATCAACGCGCACATCACCCTTGGCTATCACCGTCACCGCGACGTTCGGCGTATCCAGCTCCGTGGTCGTTCCCGGGTCCAGCTGGTAGGTCCGCAGATGCACACTGCCCTGGCCCAGCCCGAACTGCGCCAGCGTGTCGGTCATCGCCGTCACGGTCAGGTCGGTGGTCTGCGCCATCCGCACCGTCAGCTGGCCGGCCTGCAACTCGGACAGCGCATCGTAGTCTGTCCAGACACGGTCGCCTGTGGTCAGCGGATAGTTCACCTCGGCCGGGCTGAACTCGTTGATGCTCGCCGGCTCTACCGATACATTTCCCTGCACCACACTCAGCCGCACCACTTGCGCCGGCGGATCCGCGTCCGTTGCCGCCTGCGCCGGATCAGCAGTATCCTGACCGGGTTGAGGCGCCTGGCTCGCGTCCATCGGCTGCTGCGCCTGCGCAGACATCGACAGCACCAACCCCAGCGCGGCCAACATCGCCGAGCCCCTGAATGCGCCTGTGCTCCATCCCCTGCGGCTCATAACCATCCTCCCCGCGCTCGGTGTGGCGCTTGAAGTGTAACCCGGTCTGCAGCAGAAAGACGCGGCCTCCAGCAACTGCCCCCGCATTACGCCTGCGAAGCCTTGATTCACGGAACCAGTTTCCTGCCAGCGGCGTATCCTTCCATGAGCCGGTGTGTTTCCCCGGCCAACGCTCTCTGCCAGAGGCCCCCGGATGATGAACCAGCTGAGCCCGATGAACGCGCTTCGATTGTCCGTCCTCGCCGCCGCCGCTTGTGTGCTCCTCGCCGGCTGCGATATCTCCCACAGCAAGCATGGCAACGGAGACAACGTGCGCATGAGCACACCCTTCGGCTCCATGCACATCAAGACCGACAAGGACGCCAATATCGCCGGCATCGGTCTCAGCACCTATCCCGGCGCCGTCCCGGTCAAGGAGCACGACGGCCAGAAGAACGACGCCGCAGATATCAATCTCAACTTCGGCGACTTCCATCTTGGCGTCAAAGCAGCCTCCTTCCAGACCTCCGACTCACCCGACAAGGTCGAGGCCTTTTACCGGAAAGACATGGCTCACTTCGGTGACGTCATCAAGTGCCGTGGCCATCAAACGATCGGACAACCCACGCGCACTTCCGACGGACTCACCTGTAATGACGACCATGATCGGCATGAGATTCATGTCAATGCCGATCAGAGCGATATCGAGCTGCGCACCGGCTCACCCGGCCACATGCACATCGTCGGAATTCAGCCCAAGGACGGCGGCACGAAGATCGGTCTCGTCGCCCTCGACCTTCCCAACCACCACGATCAGTCCGACAGCGAGTAGACTCGTCTGCGTTGCGGCCTGCGCACACCTCGCGTAGCCTCAAACTGTGCCCCCAAGTCATTGCCCTCGCTGTCATGCAGCGCTCCCTGAAGAGCATGAGGGCTCCCTCGTCTTCTGCTTCAACTGCGGCGCTCCGCAAATAACGGTCTCCGAAGAGCTCCTCACGGAGGCGCAGAAGCAGCGCGCGGTTTTGGATTCCGGCCTCCCTGGCGGCGCACTCGGCTCGAACCCGGACGCCGTCCTCTGGCCTCCGGCCATCCGCTACGCCGTCCTTGCCGGGGTGCTCGCCGGGGCGCTCACGCTGGTCTCCTTCGCCCTTCCACCCGTCATCCTGCTGGCCTGGTTCTGGGCCATCGGAGCCCCCGTTGTCGTGCTCGGCGTCTACAACGCAAAGATCCGGCCCCCACAACTCCGCGCAGGCTTCGGCGCCCGCCTCGGCCTGCTCTGCGGCCTCGCCATCTTCTTTGCGATGTCTGCCATCAATGCCTGCGGACTCGTCTTCGCGCGACTCGTCTTCCACAACGCCGCGCAGATCGACAGCCAGCTCGCCGCCATGTTCACGCAACTTCGCACGACGATTCAGCAGCAGGGCGGTCCCGCGCAGGCGTCCGTGCTCGCCTGGCTCAACATCCCCGAAGACCGCCTCGGCCTTCTCCTGATGATGTCCGCCTTCGTCCTCATCATCTACCTCGGTCTTTCCGCGCTTGGCGGCGCCTTCGCCGCTGTGCTGCGTTCACGCGCCCAGACAAAGTAACGTCATCCCCTGACCCACACGCACCCTCACGCCCCGCTGCTATCATCATGGGCAGTTATGAGCGAAGCTTCCACCCCAGCAACGAACTCCGACGCCACACGCCCGCCCCGCCTTCGCGAGAAGGGCCGTCTCATGTCCTCTTCGGAGATCGAGCGTACCCTCGTCCGTCTCGCGCACGAGATTGTCGAGCGCAACAACGGCGCCGCCAACATAGGCCTCGTCGGCATCAAGCGCCGCGGCGTTCCGCTCGCGCAGCGCGTCGGCAAGCTCATCGAAACCATCGAGCGCCAGCCCGTCGACACTGGCGTGCTCGACATCAGCTTCTACCGCGACGACCTCTCCACGCGTGACGTCCGCCCCGTCGTCGAGAAGGGCGAGATCGGCTTCGACATCGAAGGCCGCGACATCATCCTGATGGATGATGTGCTCTACACCGGCCGGACGATTCGTGCCGCGCTCGACGCGCTCTTCGACCACGGCCGCCCCAGGAGCGTGCAGCTCCTCGTCCTCATCGACCGCGGCCACCGCGAGCTTCCCATCGAAGCACGCTTCATCGGCCGCATTGTCCCCACCTCGCGCCGCGAGATCATCGAGGTCAAGCTCCGCGAAATCGACAACGACGAACAGGTTGTCCTCGTCGAACTGGTCGACGAATAATCGAATCGCCAAAGCCTCAACGCTCTGCCTGCGGGTGAATCACCTTCAACCCGAGGTGTTTCTCGAACGGATCAAAGTCGCGATCGTTGTGCAGCAGAAAGTGGCCTCCGCGAATGCAGAACGTCGCGATCAG
>DATNGO010000095.1:0-24318 GCA_035605855.1 Acidobacteriaceae bacterium
CCGGTCTCGACCATGATGCCGGCATCGAGCAGCGCTGGGAGCTCTTCGATCAGCCCCGCCGGCCGTATGTCGCTGACCGTCACCTGTGCTCCACGCGCTTTGAGAAATCGCGCGGCTGCAATGCCGCTCTTGCCGAGACCAACTACGAGTACACGCTTGTTCTTCAGTTCCATGTTTGTTCGCGAAGCTGCCTCTCGTTTATCGCAGCTTTAGCGTCGTCAGCGCAAACAGTGCGAACACCAGCGCCATGATCCAGAAGCGCGCGATAACCTTGGACTCCGACCATCCGCCGAGTTCGAAGTGATGGTGCAGCGGCGCCATGCGGAAGATGCGCTTGCCGCCGCGCAGCTTGTAGCTGCCGACCTGCAGCATGACACTGACGGCCTCCAGGATGAAGACGCCGCCGATGAACGGCAGCAGAAGCTCCTGCTTGATGATGACCGCAACCGTCGCTATGGCTCCGCCGAGCGCGAGCGAACCGACGTCGCCCATGAAGACCTCGGCCGGATGCGCGTTGTACCAGAGGAATCCGATGCTGGCGCCAACCATCGCTCCGCAGAAGACGGTGAGTTCGCTGACCGCAGGCATTCGCTGCAGTTCGAGATAATCCGCGAAGACAACATGTCCGCTGACGTAGGTGAGCACCGTCAGCGCGCCCGCGGCGATGATCGTGCAGCCGATAGCGAGGCCGTCGAGGCCGTCGGTGAGATTGACGGCGTTACTCGAAAACGTGATAACCAGCATCACGAAGATGACGAACGGAATGAACGCCAGCGGCCACAGATGCGGCATGTGCAGGAAGGTGTCGATCGTGAGGTTCGGCCGATAGTGCTTGATGAAGGGCACGATCAGGCGTGTCGAGTAAAAGCCCTGTCCCTGCAGCACAATCAGCGCAACAGCAATGGTGCCGCTGACGATGAATTGAAGCAGCAGCTTCTGGCGCGAGGTGAGGCCGAGATTACGTTTCTTCGCGACCTTCGTGTAGTCATCCGCGAAGCCGATGGCGGCAAAGGCCATCGTGGAGAACATGACGAGCCAGACGAAAGGGTTGGAGAGATCGCTCCACAGCAGCGTAGGAATGAGGATGGAGATGCAGATGAGCACGCCGCCCATGGTGGGCGTGCCGCCCTTCTTCTGGTGGCTCTCCGGGCCTTCCTCGCGGATGTACTGGCTGATCTGAAACTGGCGCAGGCGATCAATAACGTATGGCCCGATGAGCAGGCCGATGAGCAGCGCCGTCAGGCTCGCAAAGACACAGCGAAACGTGACGTAGCGGAAGATCCGGAAGTACCGGAAGTAGGGAAAAAGCTTTTGATAGAGGAGCCAATAGAGCAACGAAAGCCGCCTCGCGAACGTTTTGAATGACCGCGCGGCAGGCCGCGGTTCTTCGCTATCTTACGCTTGGAACCTGCCTAAAACCGGGCTATGACAGGCGGCGAATCAAGCTTGGCCCCTGCGCGTTTGTGCTATTCGGCCGCCTACTCCTGGAGTGCTTCGAGAGCGCGCTCCAGGCGCACGCCGCGGGAGCCCTTGAGCAGGACAACGTCACCCTTGCGAATATTCTCCTCGAGCCAGACGCTGGCTTCGCCGGGACTCTCTACGAACTGGGCGTCAACCCCCTTTGCGCGCGCGCCTTCGACGATCTCCGAGGCGAGCCCGCGGACGCCGACGACACCGTCGAGGCCAGCCATCTGTTCACCTGCGGCCCGGTGCAGTGCGGCTCCTTCGGGGCCGAGTTCGAGCATCTCGCCGGCGATAACGAAACGCCGCGTGGCGGGCGTCTGGCGGAGCGCTTCCACCATGGACTCGAGAGCGCGCGGGTTGGAGTTGTAGGTGTCATCGATGAGCCGCGCGCCGCGGAATTCGATCACGCGGCCGCGCTTCTCGCTGGGACGCATCTCCTCAGCGGCCTCAATGCAGGTGTCGATGTCGATGTCGCTGAGCAAACCGGCGCTGATCGCGGCGAGTGCATTCAGCACGTTGTGGCGGCCGATGAGATGGAGGTGAACATTGCGACGCAGTTGTTCGACGGCCAGAACAAAGCGCGTCCCGTCGAGGCCGCCCTCGCGAATCTCGTCGGCGCGCACGTAGGCTCGCCCATTGGTTCCGTAAAGCAGCGCGCGCTCACCCATCCCGCGGGCGAAGGCAGCGACGCGATCGTCGTCGGCGTTGAGGATGGCGTAGCCGTCGGGCGGTAGCGCGGCGACAAGCTCAAACTTGGCGCGCGCGATGCCGTCCATGCCATCGGGGAAGAACTCAAGGTGCACGGGCGCGATGTTGGAAACGATGCCCCAGTTGGGCTCGGCGATCTTGGCGAGCGCGGTGATCTCGCCCGCATGGTTCATGCCCATCTCGAGCACCGCGACCTCATGCTGCGGCTCGAGGCGAAGGAGCTGCAACGGCACGCCGAAGTGGTTGTTGAGGTTGCCGGTGGTCTTCAGGACCTCGAACTTTTTGGCCAGAACCGCAGCCACGCACTCTTTCGTTGTCGTCTTGCCGGCGGAGCCGGTGACGCCGATGACGCGGCCGCCCCACACGCGGCGCACGCGGTTGGCTAGACGCTGCATCGACGTGAGCACGCAATCGTCTTCGGAGTCCGGCACGCGGAGCAGTCTGGTCTGGTCGACGTTTGGCGGAACCAGCCAGCGCATGCTGACGACGGCCGCTACAGCACCGTTCGCGAGAGCGGACTCGACGTAGTCATGGCCATCCATGCGCTCGCCGCGCACGGCGAAGAAGAGCTCGCCCTCGTTGATGGTGCGTGAGTCGATGGAGTAGCCGGTGGCGGTAAAGCCTGGGTCGAAGTCACCCTCGGCATGCATCCAGTCGGCGATTTGTCCCAGGGTTAAGATCACGCACGCACCTCGCCAATCTCTTCGAGGACTCGTGAGGCCTCGGCTACATCATCGAACGGAAGAGTTCCTTCAGCGAAGACCTGTACCTTTTCATGTCCCTTTCCGGCGAGCAGGACGATGTCGCCCGGCTTTGCGGAGCGGATCGCGCGCTCGATAGCAGCTCGGCGGTCCTCTTCGACGATGAGTGGTGTATTGGTCTGGCGGACGCCGGGAATGATCTCCTCGATGATCGCGGACGGGCGCTCGCTGCGCGGGTTGTCGCTGGTGACGATGACGAGGTCGCTGGCTTCCGCAGCCGCCAGGCCCATCTTCGGACGCTTGGTGCGGTCGCGGTCGCCGCCACAGCCGAAGAGCGTGATAACGCGACCGCTGTGGATACCAATGCTGTCGCGAGCAAGGGCAATGAGATTGCGGAGAGCATCGTCGGTGTGCGCGTAGTCAACGACGACGCTGAAGCCCGCGCGCTCCGAGCCGGGAACGACCTCGAAGCGGCCGGGGACCTGTTTGAGCTTGGGAGTGGCGTGTGCGATCTCTTCGAGAGACAGGCCGCGAGCGAGAGCGGCGCACATGGCCGCGAGCAGGTTATAGATATTCACGCGGCCGCTCAGCGGCGATTGAATGGCGACCGTTACGTTGGGAGTGACGAAGTCGAAGCGGGTGTCACCCACTGCCATGTGCAGGTTGGACGCAAAGTGCGTTTGGTCCGGCGCATCAAGTCCATAGCGCATCAGCTCAATATTTGTAGATGGATCGAGCATCTCTGCGGCGTATGGATCATCCTGGTTGATGACGGCGACCCGCGGCGGCGGAGCACCGACACCCGCAAAGATCTTCGCCTTCGCACGCGCGTAGGCTTCCATCGTGCCGTGGAAGTCGAGGTGGTCCTGCGTGAGGTTGGTGTAGATCGCGACATCGACGGGCAGACCCCAGACACGTTCCTGTTCGAGCGCATGCGAGCTCATCTCCATCACCGCCTCCATGCACCTGGCCTTCACGCCTTCAGCAAAAATCGCATAGATGTCGCGGCTTTCCGGAGTGGTGTGGTCGGTGGCACGAACCTCTCCCGCGATGTGGGTCTCGATCGTGCCGAGCAGAACGCTTTTGCGGCCAACGCTCGCGAGAAGTTGTTCGAGGAGAAAGGTCGTGGTCGTCTTGCCGTTGGTTCCGGTCACTGCGCTGAGTTTGAGTTCGCGCTCCGGATGGCCGAAGACCGCGGCGCTGACCTCGGCCAGGGCGCGGCGACCGTGCTCAACCAGCGCGACGGGCAGATCCGGATGGGAGCCCTGGAGTCTGTCGAAGACCTCGGCTGAGTCGGTGACGATCGCTGCAGCGCCCTGTTGCAGCGCGGCGTCGACGAAGCGGTTGCCGTCGGTCGATCCACCCCGCATTGCGACGAAGACGTCGTCGGGGCCGACGCGGCGTGAATCGTATTGGACGCCGTGAATCTCGACGTCCTCCGCGCCGCTGATCTTCAGCGACCGCACCTCCGCGCTGATGTCGTTCCATCTCATCGTGCCGGTCACCAAATTGAAAGACGAACTCAACGTGAGAAGCGCACAACAATCTCGGTTCCGGGCGGCACCATCGTTCCGGCCGCAGGCATCTGGTCGCGCGCAAGGCCGCTGCCCAGGGTTTCGACGCGCAGGCCAAGTGTAGTCGCACTTTCCACAACGGAGCGCAGCGCAGAGCCGTGGAACTCGGGCACGGCGACGCGCTTGCCGGCGTCAACCACTACGGCGCCATTGCCGCGCGATTGCACCGCGGGGTCGACGCGGGGAGGCGTGATCAACTGTGCCTCGGCGGAATTTGCGTCGGGCATCACTGAAGTGGTGTCACCGTTTGCGTGGAAGCTGGAGAGAACCTTCTCCGGAAGTCCGAGTAAGCCCTTCTTCGGTGGCGGGGTGCTCGCGGAGGCCACGGAGGCGCGCTGGTCTGCAATCTGGTTCTGCTGCATTGCGGCCGCGGTCGCGGGCTGGCGCAGAGGGTCGTCCGCGGGGAGGCTGTTGATCTGATCGAACATTGAGCTCAGATCGGCACTCTCATCCGGGACGTCGTCGGGCTGCAGGTTGGCCGCGATCTCCTGCATCTGCTGCTTCGTCTTAAGCGGCTGATCGTGCGGCACACCGAGATACTCGAGCACCTGCTGCGCAACCTCGGCGAAGACAGGGGCGCTGGCCGCGCCGCCATAGTGCAGCGCTTCTCCCCCGGCTGTAGGCGAGTCGATGACGACAGCAATCGCGATTGCGGGATCGCTCACGGGAGCGAAGCCTGCAAAGCTGGCGACGAGTTTTGTATGGGAGTACGTGTGCGTCGCGGGGTCGATCTTTTCGGCCGTGCCCGTCTTGCCGGCAGAGCTGTAACCGTTGAGTGCTGCGAGCTTGCCGGTGCCCTCGACGACGATACCCTCCATCATCGCGCGCATCTTCGCTGAGGTCATCTCGCTGATGACCCGGTGCGAACCATCGGGAAGGTTTGCCGGAAGCTGGAACTCAGGACGGAATGGTTCAGGCTTCAGGCGTGGATCGCCCTTCTGTTCGTCGGTGGACGCCAGCAGGATATGCGGAGGAATGTACTCGCCACCATTGGCGATCGAAGAGACCATCGTCACAAGCTGGATCGGAGTGACACCGATCTCCTGTCCGATGGCGAGCGACAGGATGCTGGTCGAGCCCCACTTGCGCGGCGGACGCAGCAGGCCGCGCGTCTCGCTGGGCAGTTCAATTCCCGTGCGGTCGCCAAAGCCGAAGGCGCGCATGTACTTGTAGAACTTATCCGGACCGAGCTTCAGCGCCATCTTGGCGGCGCCGACGTCAGAGGAATGCTCGAGCGCCTGCTGTACGGTGATGACGCCGAAATGATCGGACTTGTCATCATGCAGAGTGCGGCCGTACATCGTCATCTGACCGCCCTGGCAGTCCACCATGTCCGTGGGTTTCACGCCTGCGCCGTCGAGCGCAGCGGAATAGGTGACGAGCTTGAAGGTCGAGCCGGGTTCATAGATGTCGCTCACAGCAAGGTCGGTCAGATCGTCCGCGTCGACGTGGCGCGAGTCGTTCGGATTGAACCGCGGCGAGACCGCGAGCGCAAGGATCTGGCCTGTGTGCGGATCCTGAACGACGATCGTGCCGTGCAGCGCTTTCAGCTTGGCAACCTGTTCGTCGAGCGCGCGCTCAGCGATGTATTGAATGTTGGCGTCGATGGAGAGGACAAGATTCTCGCCAGGCATCGGCTCGCTCTCTTCAGAGCCCATCACGTGGCGCTTCGCGTCGACGGCCGTCAGCTTGTGCCCGGGGACGCCGTGGAGCTCTTCGTCGAACTCGCGCTCGAGGCCGCCGAGACCGTTATCGTCCGTGCCTACATAACCGAGCACATGCGCCGCGAGGTCCGCGTCAGGGTAGAAGCGCTTGAACTCTTTCTGGAAGTAGATGCCCTTGAGATTAAGCTCACGGACGCGATCGGCAACATCGGGCGTGACCTTGCGCGCGACCCAGGCAAAGTTGCGCGAGTCGTTGAAGCGCGCCAGCATCTGCTGGTTAGTGGTGTAGTGGTCGAGCGGATCGGTGTGGACGACCTTGGAGAGAAGCGCAGCATCGGCAGGACGGTTCTCGCCGATTTCGCTGGGAACGGCGTAGATGCTGTCCACGAGCACCGTCATCGCGAGCTCGCGCAGGTTGCGGTCGTAGAGCACCCCGCGGCGCGGTGCGACCTCAAAGGTGCGCTGCTGCTGCCTGAGAGCGCGTTCGACGAACTCGCTGTGACGAACTACCTGCAGCCAGAAGAGGCGGAGGCCGATGGCGGCGGCCCAGAAGCAGAAGAACATCGCCACGTAGACGAAACGAACCCGCCGGATCGGCGCGGTCATCGTCTGACGTGGCGAGGACTTCATGTATCGGCTTCCTGTTGGGCGGCGGGAGCGAACTCCAGAATAAGGCTTGCTGGGCTAATGCTACTGAGTGGCGCCGAAGCTGGGCTCGTGCGCCTGTGCAAGAACGGGTGTGGCACCGCCGAAGCCGTCGGGACGAACCACCTGGCCGGGAAGCGGCGTGTTCAGTCCGAGCTGTTTTGCGATCTGGTCGATGCGGCCGGGATCGCTGAGTTGCGCTTCAGAGAGGCGAAGCTGGCGGTTCTGCTCGCGAAGCTGTTCCACCTGCTGCTTCTGCGCCTCCACGTTGTATCCGACTTCGATCGCAGAGAAGTGCTGCCAGACGTAGACCATCGTGAGCGCGAAGAGCAGCGTCATCACCATGGTGAATGTGCGCATCTCGCGGTGACGCTCGGGGTCGTCGGCCTTCACCAGGCGCGTGTTGTCGAGATGCTTGGTGAAGAACATCTCGGGTGTGGGGCCGCGGCGGCGCGCGCGCTGTGCCTCAAAGAGATCGCGGTTGCGCTCGGCAATGCTGACAGTGCGGCCGTGCGTTCGCCGCGCCTGCATCTGCTCCAATCCCTGCCCTGCCATCGCCATCGTCGCCATGTCCGCCTCCGTTCAGAGCAGCTGTTCGCTGTCCTGTTGCCCTCCGCATCGCAAAAGTTACCCGGGCCGGGGTTGCGATAGGGAAGGGACTTTTTGTTGCGGGTTGTCTTTCGCCTGAAAGCACGGCAGGACAACCCCGGCCCGATCTCAAATTTTTCAAATCCTGCTAGCAGCGCGCAACTTTGCACTGCGTGATCGCGGGTTCCGGAGCGACTCCTGCTCCGTTGCCACGACCGGTTTCTTGGTCAGCAGCTCGAACTGGCCTGCCTTCGCGCCGTCTCGCAGCGCATCCTTTACCAGCCGGTCCTCGAGGGAGTGAAAGCTGATGAGCACCAGCCTTCCGCCCGGCTTGAGCAGTGATCCCGCGCTTTTGAGCAGCGATTGGATCTCCTGCAATTCATCGTTCACACGAATTCGAAGCGCCTGAAAGGTTCGTGTCGCGGGGTGTATCTGGCTACCTTTTCCGTAGCCTCGCTCAGATTTCTTTATTGGCGGGGCGACGGCCGAAACGATTCGAGCAAGCTCTGCTGTTGTCGTTATCGGCCGCGCCCGCACAATAGCTCTGGCGATTCTCCGCGACCTCCTTTCCTCTCCGAATTCGTAAATCAGGTTGGCGAGCTCTTCTTCGTCCGCCTGATTTACCACTTGTTCGGCCGTCAGCTCGTTGCGCGGATCCATCCGCATATCCAGCGGCCCTTCAGCCCGAAAACTGAATCCTCTGTGCACCTCATCGAGCTGCAGGCTGCTGACGCCGAAGTCGGCGAGCAGACCATCGAGCGTGCCCGGAGCGACGACCTCTGAGACCTGCGAGAACGGCCGGCTAATGTATTCGACCGCCGGCATCTCAGCGCCGAGCTCTTCGGCCAGCGCAGCCAGCCTTGCCTGCGCCTTGCTCATGGCCTCGGGGTCGCGATCGAAGGCAATCAGCTTGCCTTTGGCTCCAAGCCTCCGCGCAATCTCCGCAGAGTGTCCACCGAGCCCGAGCGTGGCATCACAGACAATCGCGCCCGGCCGCACAGCGAGGAATTCGAGACTCTCTTCTAAAAGAACCGGTACATGCTGCGGTCTTTCCATCTGCTTCCGCCTCATGCGTCCCACTAAGGGACTTGAAACTTACAAACCAACCACTCCCAGCGACTCGATGTCTTCGTCCGTGGCCGGGTTCTCGGTGATCTGAGCCCTGAGCCTTGCATCGTTTGCTACAACCAACCTCTTCTCGATGCCCATCACCGCAACATCGCCGACCAGGCTTGCCGCATCCCGCAGCAGCTGCGGAATCAGCAGCCGCCCCTGGTCGTCCATCCTCACCACCTGCCCGTAGTAGTTCGTTGCGTCGAGCAGTCTCTTCTTCGCTCCGCTGGCGGGCAGCTTCGCCAGCGACTCCTCGACCTGTTCCCAATCCTTCAGCGAGTGGATCTCGGCCCGCTGTCCGTCCCGGCTGGTGATGAAGCACTCCCTGCCCTGGGCCTCCAGTGCGGCCTTGAACTCCGACGGGACCTTTAATCGGCCCTTTTCGTCGACCCGCGCTGGATGATTGCCCCGAAACATGCCAAGAACCTCAATCGGTACTCCGTACAGAAGCTGGGAAAAGTAAACTTGAGGAGGTCGAGATCGTTCTCTTGTTCCTCTTTTTTCTACTTTTGACCACTCAACTCCACTCATCGTGCAGCGGCAGCGATCCCGTGTAAAGCCCTAATTTGTGAGTTAGGCTGCGGTTTTCCTCGCATTTTGTGGAAAACCGGGCATATTGCGGAAGAAATTTCGAGTACCACTAGATGTGGTGTTAGCCCCGTGGATTCTTAACGAGGTGCTCACTTGCCCAAACGGGGCATGCTGAGATAGCGAAATTTAGGCGAAAGTCGCGCATTGAGTCATGGCGCAGACTCTGTCGGCTCCCGCCGAAGCAGCCACACCAGGTAGGCGACCACAAAAATGTTCACCAGCAGCAACGCAATCCGCAGAGGGGTGAACTGCTTATACAGCTCGTAGCACTCCAGTGGCAGGGCGAGCGATGTCAGCGTCACGGTGAAGTACTCGGCCCAGCGCTTTTCAAGCATGAGGCCCGTGCCCTCGACCAGACATACAGCGGCGTAGCCGAATGTAATCAGACTGAAGCGGCGAAGTTCCGTGGCGCTGATCAGGTCGGCCTTGATCATCAGCAGTCCGATGAGGTGACTCTCCGGATCGATTTTCAGCGCGTCGGCGACATGCAGAACGACGCTGGCAAAGTCGTGATGCAGCAGCTTGAGCGCTCCCACACCGAGCGCAATGGAGAGCAGCGCCTTCGTTAGTTTGAAGAGGCCGATCAGCAGCAGTCCACGCCTGTGGTCGGAGTGCGAACTCCAGCTCCACCTTGAGCCCTCTGTCCGGGCCGGCGATGCAGACCACTTCGTCTGCTCGTCCCTGCTGATCTTCGTCTCCAACATTCGCCTGTTGCTCCCAGTTGATGGGTCCTTGGCGCCTTTGTCAACGCACGCCGCGGTTATGAGGTTCCGCCCAGCATGAAGATTCTTCCAATCCAGTTTCGAAGTGCGCTCGTAGAGAAGATGGACGTTCTCGATCGCGGCCGCGCGAGGGCGCAAATCCCAGACTCTGCAACAAAGGAATGACCATGAAGAAGATCATCAGGAATTTGCTTGCGTCGATCACGGCCGTAACGCTGGCCGTCGCCTCTCTCACCGCCTCCGCACAAAACGATCCGAACGTTGGGGGCGCACCGATGTACCCGAATAAAACCATCGTGCAGAATGCGGTGAACTCACCCATTCATAAGACGCTCGTCGCGGCGGTAAGGGCAGCGGGCCTGGTGGATACCCTCAACAGCCCTGGTCCCTTCACGGTGTTCGCACCAACCGATGATGCATTTGCAAAGCTTCCCGCAGGCACCGTCGACAACCTCGTGCAGCCCGAGAACAAGGCGACGTTGACCAGGGTGCTCACCTATCACGTCGTGCCGGGAACCTACAGCACAGCCAGGCTCATGAAAGAGATCAAGTCCAGCGGCGGCACTCTGAAGCTGAAGACCGTTGAAGGCAATGAGCTCAGTCTCACAATGGCCAACGGCGGTATCAGGATCATGGACGACAAGGGTGGTTCGGCGACGATCACGACCGCCAATGTCTATCAGTCGAACGGCGTTATTCAGGTCGTCGATTCCGTTTTGATGCCCTGAACCATCCTGAATGATCTTGAGGGACAGCGAACCCCACCGCTGTCCCTCTTTTCTCCGGATGTTCAGGATGTTTGATTACATCTCCGCCCACCATTACATCTCCGCCCACTGACGCAGCAGGTTGTGATAGACGCCGGTGAGTTGCACGGAGGTCTGCTTCACCTCTGCGTCTGCAGCGTGCCCGGAGCGCGCGAGCCGCTGGATGCTCTCATCGAGATCGAAGAGCAGCGTGCGATGCGCATCCTGGCGAATCATGCTCTGAATCCAGAAAAAGGAACTGATGCGATTGCCGCGCGTGACGGGCTCTACGCGATGCAGGCTGGTCGCCGGATAGAGCACCATGTCGCCTGCCGGAAGCTTCACGCTCTTCTCGCCAAAATTGTCTTCGACGATGAGCTCTCCGCCGTCGTAGTCCTCAAGCGGCGTGAGAAACAGTGTCGCGCTGAGGTCGGTGCGAATCCTCTGACCTGTTGTGACAAGTTGGCGAATCGCGGTGTCCACATGCGTGCCGAAGGTCTGGCCGCCGGCGTAACTGTTGAACATCGGCGGGAACACGCGCAGTGGAAGCGCAGCCGACATGAAACGCGGCGAGCGTGCGAGACCAGCAAGAATTAGATCGCCGAGCTCTCTTGCGACAGGCGAGTCCTCGGGGACCTGCGCATTGCGCTTCACCTCCTGCGCCTGATAGCCGGCCGTCACCCGCCCGTCGGTCCACTGCGCCGTTGCAAGTTTTACGCGTGCGACCTTCACCTGCTCGGGTGTCAGCACCTTCTCAATCGTGATGAGCATCGTTCGTTCCTGGTCCCTTTTAGAAGCGGAAGTTCGCCCCAATCAGCGCACTCAATCCCGCGCCTGGGATGAGGTGGCTGGGATGCGGCTGATCGATGTAGAAGCGGTTGAGCAGGTTGTAGACGTTGGCCTGCAGCTCGATTCGGTCGGTCACCGGCCGCTTGAGCATGGCGTTGAAGACCCAGTAGCCGGGCACCTGCTTTATCTCCGTTGCGAGCACTGGGTAGCAGGTCGTCGCCGTCGCTCCGCAAGGCGCAGTTCCCGCAACAAAGTTCTGCGCGGGACCAAACGCTGTAGGAACATACGGCACTGTCGAGCTCGCTGTGCGCGCAGCGACGTAGTTGCCGCCCAACCCGGCGTTCAGACGCCAGAACAGATTGCGTGTGACGAATGCGTTGAAGGTCTGCCTCGGCACATTCGCCAGTGGATAGCCAATGGACGTCGAAAAGAGCTTCGAGTATGTCACGGCGCTGTTCAGGTACGCGTAGCCAAGGATCAGATCCGTGCCGCCGTGGAATCGACCGACAGCGCTCGCCTGCACACCCTTCACCAGCTGATTGCCGGCGAGCACGATGTTGTTGGAGTTCGTCGGGTCGGTCTCGCGCGCGTTGTCCTTCGTCGTCCGGAACCACGCGCCCTCGAGCTGCAGACGCTCATGCACAAGGCTGTACTTCGCTCCGGCCTCGTAAGTCTCATTCTCCTCAGGAGGCAGGACGCTCGTCGCGACGCTCAGGCTAAGCGATTCCGCCGATGGATTGAAACTTGTCCCGTAGTCGAAGTAGACGCTGCCATGGGAGTTCGGCTTGAAAACAAGCGCCGCGCGATAGCTCGGCTGCCGCACCGTCTGATGAATGTATGGAACGGGCGCAGTCGGCCTGGCGCCGGGCACACTCGTCGGCGGTGCATAGAGGTTGAACAGCGTCTTGAAGTAGTCCCATCGCACGCCGCCGGAGAGCTCGATGAAGCGGTCGAACTTTACGGTGTCGATGAAGTAGGCGCCCGCACTCTTCGATTTCAGATGTGTGACCGATGCGATGTAGCCCTGGCCACTGAAAACATCTTGCGGGTTCGGCGTCACGAGATTCGTCGACGGCACGGAGTTCACACGGTTCTCCGTGTAGCTGTATTTTGTCGGGTTCGAGATCTCCTGGCCACCTTCAACACCTGCGGCCAGATCGTTGCGAACCCCGCCGACCTTGAACTGCGCAGTGACCTCGGTCTGGTCCCACAGTTCGCCCTCCACGCTCTTCGTGCGAAGCTGGTTGCGATTCACCGTGATCTGTGACGGCGGGGTCGCGAGCGTGTAGGGACACGGCTTCGAACTGTTTACCGCGCTCGTGGGCAGTGCTGCAACATATCCACCTACGGGCACACTTACGCTTGCATTCGAACAGATCTGCGGCTCGGTAATCTGCACGTCACGCGGATAGTTCGCCCAGCGTCCGATCGTGTGCAGGTCGAGGTTGTTTGCAAAGGTGTGATTCGCCCTCAGGGTCGCGACGTCGTCGTTCGTGCGCAGGTAGTTTGCATCAGGGAATCCAAAATACGAATGCCGGTCGACACCCGGCGCCAACTGATTGAAGAACCACGGCAGGCCGTAGTCCGGCGTGTCACTTTCGGTGAAGTGGAAGTAGCTGATCGTCAGCCGCGTCGGCTTGTTCATGCCGAAGGTGATCGACGGCGCGACGCCGTAACGGCGATTCTCCGCGTAGGGGCGGCCGGCAACGCCACCTTCGGTTCCCATCGCATTCAGCCGGAAGGCTGAGCCACCCGCGACATCATTCATGGGCACATTGATATCGGCCGTGATGCGGCGTGTGGCATCGGTGCCGAAGTCAGCACCAACGTGCAAGAACCTGTCGGCGGTGGGAACCTTGCTCTCCTGATTAATGACGCCGCCCGTGGAGCCGCGCCCGAACTGCACGCCTGCCGGCCCTTCAAGCACCTCCACCTGGTCGTAGTTGAAGCTGTCGCGGTAGTAGCTGCCGAAATCACGAATGCCGTCGAGGAATATATCGTTACGCGCAGTAAATCCGCGGATGGTCAGATTGTCGCCCTGCGCTCCGCTCTCTCCCGCAGCAATACTTATTCCTGGGACGTTACGAACGACGTCGGTGAGCGTACGATTCTGTTCATCATGCAGAACAAAGTCAGGGACTACAGCCACCGTCTGCGGTGTGTGCAGAAGGTCCTCGGTGAATTTTCCCATCGAGACAGCCGCCGGCAGCTGTGCCGTCACATCGACCGTGTCGGTGTGCTGCACGCCGATCGTAGCGTTGTCCGCGTTCTCGAAGCTGCAATTCAGGCCCGTGCCATTCAGCAACTCGCGGAGAGCAGCCTCAGTCGTGTACAGCCCGTGCAGCCCCGCAGTATGGAAGGTCGCCAGCTGGTCGGCGGGAATCGCTATCTTCACGGTGACGCCGCTCTGCTGACGGTATGCCTCCAGCGCCGCGTCGAGCGTGCCCGCCACAATACGAAATCGCCGAACGGGCAACTGCGCGGGTGCCGGGATCTTTCCCGTCGCGTTGGTTGCCGGGGTGGCGAGCGCATCCAGCCGGCTGGTCACCGCGCAGGCTGTCATCGTGGCCAGCGCCAAAAGGCTGCGGCGTCTCATGTTCTTCTTCACTTCGGCTCCGGTGGTCCGTTCGCTCGTCCAGTTGAAGGGCGGCGAACCTGTATATCAGACTGAAGTAGTCCTATATCACTTTACATCAATATACGACTCGTTTAGGCCTAGATTAGAATTTTTGTGCGATATCCGTTATCAGGAGTTTCTCGGAGAGATGAGACATCGTTTTCGCACAACGCAGTGGCTGCCGTACACCGTTGAATCGGTGTTTGCGTTCTTTGCGAATCCCACGAACCTGCCCAAGCTTCACCCAGCCTGGCAACAGGCGCGCATCGATGAGATCGAATTATGCCCTGCTTCCCGGAATGGCAGCGCGTCGCCGGAACCAACGATCGCGGCCGGCCGCGGTACGCGTATGACCCTGAGCTTCCGCCCCACGCCGCTGTCTCCGGTTCGTCTGTCGTGGGTCGCGCTCATCGAGGACTTCCACTGGAACGAGCGCTATTGCGATCGCCAGGTTGAGGGTCCCTTCCGTTACTGGCGACAGTGCCACCGTGTCCAGGCCTGGCAGTCAGAGAAGACCGGCGAACACGGCACGCTGCTCATCGACACGATCGAATACGAGCTCCCATTCGGCACGTTCGGGCATTGGGCGAATCGCTTTGCAGTGCGCCGGATGCTCGAATACGTCTTTCACCATCGCCATCGCCGCGCTGAGGAGTTGTTGCGTGAAATCAGCGCAGATGTGGAATCCCCCGTGTAAAGGTTCCCGGCGGCGCGAGGGATCGTCGACAGGGAGGCTCCGTCATGTCGCACCGGCCGTTGGCAGAATTCGAAAAGATAGCCTCATGCTGCGAGATCAGGTAGTCCGCCGTGCGCGCGGCAAGCGCCTGAATCGTGAGTCCTGGGTTCGCTGAGCCCTGCGTCGGCATCACCGAACCGTCCATCACGAACAGATTCGACACATCCCATGTGCGCCCGAACTTGTCGCAGACTCCGGCGTCAGGGGTTTTGCTCATGCGACACGCGCCCACCAGGTGCGCGTAACGTGGCTCCTGCACCACTTCCACCGCGCCCGCAGCCCACATGATCTCCATCACCTTGTTCTTGCCGAACTCGATCAACTTCTTGTCGTTCTCTTTGAGCCCGAAGGTCACCTGCGCGACGGGCAGGCCGAAGCGGTCACGCGCCTCGTGCCGTCCATCGCGGCCGTCCGCGAGCTCGATGCGGTTGTCCTCCCATGGCAAAATCTCTCCCAGCAGCCCCAACGATGACCAATGGTTATAGTCCATCATGGCGCGGCGCATGCCCCATCCCCAGACGCCTTTCGTGGCTATCATCTGCTTTGCGAACGCAATCGGTAGCGGCCCCACCGTCTGCACCGCGAAGCCGCGCGCAAAGTCGCGCTTCGGATCCGTCTCATAGAACTCCTCGGTGAGCGCGTGCGCGGGGGGCGCCTTGTACATGCGGACCAGGCTTTCGAAGCGCCCGAGAATCACGTTGCCCGCCTGCGCCATCAGGTACTTGCCGAGCGTCCCCGATGAGTTCGCCAGCCCGCGTTCGTGCCCCGGGCACGCGGAGTTCAGCAGGAGCCGCGGCGTCTCCAGCGCATATCCGCAGACGATGACGGCACGCGCACGCTGAAAGTGTTCTTTGCCTTCGGCGTCAAAGTACACAACGCCGTCCGTGAGGCCATCCGGGCCCATCGAGACACGAGCGACCATCGAGCAGTCGCGAATCTCCGCACCGTTCTTCAGCCCGTCCGGCACATGCGTCACCAGTGTCGACGCCTTCGCACCCACTTTGCATCCCTGAATGCAGAAGCCGCGATAGATGCAGTGGGGGCGGTCACCATGGGATGCAGAGAGAATCGCAACGGGTCCGCCTGCGCTCACCGGGATGCCGAGCTTCGTGCAACCGGCGATCAACGTGTCGCCGACGCCGCCCATGGGATGCGGCGCATACGGGTGTCCATGCGGTTTGCCCCACGGATACCATGCAGGGCCTGCGACGGGAATCTCCTGCTCGAGCAGCTCGTAGTACGGCTCAATTTCCTGATACGTGATCGGCCAGTCTGCGCCGACGCCGTCGCGCGTGTACACCTCGAAATCCGAGGGATGAAAGCGCGGCACAAACGCTGCCCAGTGCACGGAGCCTCCGCCAACACCTTTGCCGCTGTTGTTTGCGCCGAGCGCCAGCGGATGTTCGCCGCCGGTGATCCGCAGGTCGTTCCAATACAGCTTGTGGGAACCAGCCTCGTCAGAGACCCAATCGCGCTCCGTGTCCCAGAACGGTCCCGCCTCAAAGCCCACAACCTTGAAGCCCGCACGTGCGAGCCGCTGCAGCAACACCCCACCCGCCGAGCCCACGCCAACAATCGCGAAGTCGATCAGATCCGTGTCTTTGAATCGCCGCTGAGGAATCTTGATCTGCTGCATCGCGCCGAGACGACGCACATCGTCCCTCGGTTTCTCGAAGGCTCCTCCCAGCGGCGCGTTGTGCTCGAACAGACTCAATGGGTGCCTGCCTGTCCTGGATGGACCTGACGGTCTTTTGCACCAGCATGAAGCTCTTCGACATCGCTTATCGAATCCGCAGGAGCCTTCCACTCGTAGCGTTGCTCCTCCACCTCCCATGGCTCGGGCTCGCCTTCTTCGAGTCGCATATATCCGCGCGGATACGCAGGGCCACCGAAGCCAATCTCATCCCAGGCCCACGGATGTGCGTAATAAACCGCGACGACATCGGAGACAAGCATCGTCCAGAAGCGCTCGATGTTCATCTGCTTCCACGACTGTTGCGCGGCCTGCGGGTTTTTGTGGTGGATCGATTTGAGAATCTCTTCCTGCTCGCGCCGCTCGAGCTCATGAAATGCCCGGCCATGCAGCGTCTGCGCCATCTCCTCGAACGCGCGCGCCGCGATGCGGTACGCCTCCTGGTCGGGAGGCATGTCTTCGAAGCGATAGCCATCGAGCCGGTTCTCATAGAGACGCTCATCGATACTTGGCAGGATAGGAATCCGGCGCTCGTCTGTGCGGTCGTCCTGCGGGAGAATGCGATCGACAACTGCATACATCGTGCGAGCCTCATCCGGCGTGAAAAACCGAATCGGCTTTTGCCGGGAGACTCGTTCCTCTATTAATCTGCGAGTCGCCGTGTCCCAGTAGCGCTTCTGCCGGAGTGTGCTGAAGCCGGGATAGTAACCGGGCTGTTCGCACTTCGAAAGCGGCGCTCCGGTTATGGGGTTCGCCAGCGGTTTACTTTCGTTGGTCATCGTTACCGCTCCCGTCGCATCAGATAAGCCATCATGCCTAGCAAACCGCATGCTGCAAACAACAGCGGCGCAAAGATCGGTGGTCCATAAAGAATGTTGTAGAGCGGCTTCTTCTCCCCGCCAGGACGCGCGAGAATGCCGCGGATGTGATATCCGAATCCCACAACGCCATCGAGCATCAGCACGGCCGACGCCAGCGGCAGCAGCGTGTTTGCGATGCGTGTACACCTTCGCGCCCCGAGCGTCGCCGCGAGCATCAATGGTGTCAGAAGAATCGGCGACCACTGCACCTTGTATTTGAAGTTGTCCTTGTAGTGCGAGTACCAGCTCTCCATGCCCGAGCAAACCGTCCACAGTGCCGCGACGAGGCACAAATGCCGCTGAAATCTTCCCGTCCGGATGTCTTCGCGAAAGTCCTGCCTGCGAAATCGCGTGGTCAGCTCGATCACGCGACTTCGCACTCCACCCAATCTGTCGAGGTCCTCTTCGCGCTGCAGATATGAAGCGATGACGCCCAGGTACGCACTCGTCCCGAACAACAGTGGCGCAAACAGCGGCGGCCCCATCACGACATTTGTCACCGGCATGCGCCAGCCGCCGGGCTTACGCGCCACGCCCCGAATATGGAAACAGAATCCTGTGACGCCGTCGACGAGTGTAATGTAACTCAGCCATCGCATCCAGGTCGTTGCCGCACGACGGCTGAAGATCGCGACCGTCGACACAATCGTCAACGCTCCTCCCAGCGTCACCGGCGTGTACATCACCGGATTCGAGTAGCTGCCCTTGTAGTGCTCATACCCCACTTCGAGCGTGCTCACCAGGCTGCTGCCCGCAACCAGCAACGCCATCGACCGCTGAAAGCAACCATGCTGAATGTGATCGAGCGCCTTTTCCGCCGGCCTCCGCGCCGGCCTGGGAAGATGCGCGAGCAGCGCACGCGCCGTTGTGTCCGGCAAGCTCATCGCGCGCTCCATTTCGAAGGCTCACACATCATCGCGATACCGCTCCGCATCCGCACGCTTGAACTCCAGTCCCATTCCCGGCCGCGAGAGATCCGGGTACATCACGCCATTCTTCGCCGCACGGAATCCGTCGAACAGCATGCTCTCGATGCGAACGTGATCGTGGAAGTACTCAACGTGCCGCAGCGGACGCGCCGCGCACGCAGGATGCAGGTGTACCGAGGGGCCGCAATGCGCAGACAACGGCAATGGATGCGCATCCGCAATTGCGGCCGCATCCATGAAACCGGTCACTCCGCCGCATCGCGTCGCATCCGCCTGGATCACATCGACTGCTTCCGCCTCAACCATGTTGCGCAGATACATCGCAGTCCATCCGTACTCGCCGGCAGCAATGTCCATCCCTGCGGGCGCACGATCCCGAAGAAGCTTCATACCGGCAAGATCATCGGAGCTCACGGGCTCCTCGAACCATGTCACGTTGTACTCAGCAGCGAACCGCTCTGCAAACTGGAGCGCCTGCTTGCGTGAGTATGCTCCGTTCGCATCGACAAACAGCTCCGCACCATCGCCAATCGCCTCGCGCGCCACCTTCACCCGCCGCAGGTCGTCCTCGGGATGCGTTCCGATCTTCATCTTCACGCGCGGAATTCCTTCGGCCCTCCATCCCCCAAGCTGTCCACGAAGCTGCTCGTCGGAGTACGTCGTAAATCCCCCCGATCCATAGACAGGAGCACCCTCCCGCATCTGCCCCAGCACACTGCACAGCGGTCTGCCCAGCAGCTTCGCCTTCAGGTCCCACAGCGCAACGTCGATCGCCGAGAGGGCAGTTGCCGCAATCCCGTCGCGCCCATAGTTGCGCTGTGCCTTGCGCATCGCAGAGAACAGCGCGTTGGTATCGAACGGACTATGACCTTCGACCTGCTTCTTCATCAACTCGCGCGCCAAAGGCGCCGCCGTTTTGTGCGAATAGGTGTAGCCGAATCCAGTAGCGCTCTCACACTTCATCTCCACCACAACCAGCGTTGTCGAGTCCCAGGCGAAGGTGCCGTCCGCCTCCGGCGCGTCCGTCGGAATCGTGAAGGCGGTCGCGGTGGTCTCTGCGATCTTTGGCTCGGAGGTGATCACACGACCTGCCGTACCGTATCGCTGACTGCCGTGAGCGCGATCCGCATGCGATGTGGCTCGCCGCGCAGCAGGGCCTCGGAGAACTTTATCGCTTGCTCGGGCTTGATCTTCGCGGGCAGCATCGCCGTGTACTGATCGACGACCGCTTCGACGATCACCGGACCCGGCATGGCGAGTGCCTTCTCGAACTGCGAACCCGCCATCTTCGGATCATCAATCTTCACGCCGCTGGCGCCCACGGCCTTTGCCAACGCGACAAAGTCAATGGGGAACAGCTCACACTGATATTCCGGATTGCCTTCGAAGACCATCTGCTCCCACTTGATCTGGCCGAGCGTGTCGTTCTTGATGATGACGAACTTGATTGGCAACTTGTAGGCGACCGCGGTGATGATCTCTCCCATCAGCATTGTGAAGCCGCC
This sequence comes from Acidobacteriaceae bacterium, assembly GCA_035605855.1. Lineage (GTDB taxonomy): Bacteria > Acidobacteriota > Terriglobia > Terriglobales > Acidobacteriaceae > Granulicella. The sequence goes on from DATNGO010000095.1 coordinate 19,646, forward strand.
GTCCCCGACGACCGCGATGACCTGCCGTTCCGGAAACGCAATCTGCGCCGCGATGGCGTACGGCATACCGCCGGCCATCGTCGCCAGGTTGCCGGAGCAAGAATGCATCTGACCCTTCTTGGCCTTCATATAGCGCGCCCACACCGTGGTGTTCGTGCCGGAGTCAGACACGATGATTGCGTTTTCCTTCGTGTACTTCGAGAGATGCCAGCCCACGACCTGCGGCTTCATCGGCATGGCTGTGCTGGTGCCTTCCTTCTCGATCTCCTCGAACCAATCCTTCATGCCTTTTTGCGCGCGCTCCAGGAAGCGACGGTGACTGTTGCGCTTTAATAGCGGAAGCAGCATCTTCAGCGTCTTCTTCGAATCGCCGACAAGTCCCACCTCCACCGGATAGCGCAAGCCGATGCGGTCTGCGTTCGAGTCAATCTGCACGCCGCGGCAATTATCCCGCTTGGGCAGGTACTCAATATAGGGATACGAGGTGCCGACCATGATCAGCGTGTCGCACTCCTCCAGCACGTCCTCGGACGGCTTCGTGCCCAGCAGCCCGATCCCGCCCGTCGTGTAGGGCGAATCATCGGGCACGCAGGCCTTACCGAGCAGGGGCTTCACAATCGGCGCGCCAAGAAGCTCCGCCAATTGCACCAATTCATCGCTCGCATGCAGAGCACCCTGGCCTGCAAGGATCGCGATTCGTTTGCCCTTGTTGATCACCTCAGCCGCGGCTTTCAGATCGTCTTGGGGGGGCACATTACCGCTGATCGCATAGGTGGATGAGGTGTGGTGGGGCTTGTTGCGCTGCGAGCGGTCGCGTTTACCCACATCTGCCAACTGCACGTCGATGGGAATCGTTATGTGCGCCACGCCCCGCTTCTCGATGGCCGAGCGAATGGCCAGGTCCGCAACCGGCTCCACATGCGGAGCGTCCATGATGCGCTGGTTGTAGCAGGCAACATCCATGTAGAGCTTGTCGAGCTCCACATCCTGTTGCGAATACGTGCCGGTCAAGTCGCGGAACTGCATGCCCGTAATCGCCAGAACCGGCTGCTGGTCCATCTTGGCGTCATACAGTCCGTTCAGCAGATGAATGCCCCCCGGACCTGAGGTCGCAAGGCACACGCCCAGTCTTCCAGTGAACTTGGCATACGCACAGGCCATGAAGGCGGCCGACTCTTCGTGTCGCACATGAATGAAGCGGATCTTGTCCTGTGCTTTACGCAGCGACTCCATCACGCCATTGATACCGTCTCCGGGCAGACCAAAGATCGTATCCACGCCCCAATCAATCAGCTTCTCCACAAGCACGTCGCCCACAGTCATGGTTTGCTCCTTCTGGAAGAGCCGCACGCAGGCCCCTAGCGGGATAGACGCCCCGCCTCCTGAGCCGGGTTTGCTGCGCGGATGGATCTGCGATGCTCAGACCAAAACCAGAGAACCCATTTCCTGACCAGAGAACCCATTTCCCGCGTCAATCTTCAATTGACGTTGCGCATCGAGTTCCTAAGTTAGCTCTCGCCCGGTTGCGCCTCTGCACGGTGCTGGTGGATTGGCCCGGCATGAACCGGCAGACGCGATTCAACCTGCCTTTGTCTCGCCGCGCCGCAACCGGTCACGATGTTCTCTCACAAGCCGCAGAAACTCCTCGAGCGCGGGCCCCTCACGCCGCGGATGCCACACTGCCGCCAGTCCCGCCGACAGCACACCCGCGAAGGGTCTAAAAACCAGCCCGCGAATCCGTAGCGTTCTCACCCCCGAAGGCACCAGTGCGATTCCCTCGCCTGCCTCCACCAGTGTCAGCACGCCGGACCACGTTCCCGACGTGTTCACAATCTGCGGCGAGAACCCCTCCGCCGCGCACACCGCCACAATGCTGTCAAAGAACTCCGTATTCGACCGCCGCTCCGCCAGCACCAACCGCTCTTCCGCAAGATCACGCACCTTCACGGTGCGCTTTGCCAAACGATGATCCGGTCGCATCGCGACGACCGCAGGATCTCGAAACAACAGCTCGGACCGGAAGATCCTATCCAGCGGTGGCTGCATCGGCCGCGTCAGCGCGATATCGATATTCCCCGCCTCAAGGGCGCCAATATGTTGCGTCGCGTGCATCTCCATCAGCGACAGCCGTATTCCTGGCCGGAGCTTGCGGAACTCGCGAATGATGCGCGGAAAGAAGCCAGCCGTTCCCCACATAAAGAAGCCGATGGCCAGTGTGCCCACCTCGCCGTGTGCGGCCCTTCGCGTCACATCGATCGCCCGCTGCGCGGCCTCCAGCGTCCGTCGCGCCTCGCCCAGAAACACCTGCCCCTGCGGAGTCAGTTGCAGTTGCCTCCCCGACCGGTCCAGCAGCGCGCACCCCAGTTCATGCTCCAGATCGCGTATCTGTTCGCTGATCGCCGATTGTGAAACGTACAGCCGCCTCGCTGCTAAGGTCATGCTTCCAAGGTCTGCAACTGCCTCAAAGTACCGCAGATGTCGTAGCTCCATATCTCATCCCTATCGATCTGATCCTATCGGTTTTTCCGATACCAGACACCGGAAAGAACTGCGAATCCCCGCGTCAATCTGTGCTGTCCTTTTAACTGGGACTACTTCCGTCCCTTCGGAGCATTCATGTGGATCGTGCGCCTGGCCCTCAAACGGCCCTACACCTTCATTGTGCTCGCGATCCTCATCTTCATCGCTGCCCCTGTGGTGATCCTGCGCACACCCACCGATATCTTCCCGACCATCGACATCCCTGTCGTCTCCGTCGCCTGGCAGTACACCGGCCTCAGCCCAGAGGAGCTCGAAGGCCGCGTCACCACACCCTACGAAAAAGCCCTCACCACCCTCGTCGACAATATCCAGCACATCGAGTCCACGACGCTGAATGGTCAAGTCATCGTCAAGGTCTACCTGCAGCCCAGCGCTTCACTCGATACCGCGAACGCACAGGTCTCCGCAGCCTCGGAGTTCATGCTCAAGCAGTTGCCGCCCGGCATCCTGCCGCCGGAGATCATCGACTTCTCTGCATCGACCGTGCCGATCCTTCAGCTGGGTCTCTCTGGCAAAGGGCTCTCCGAGCAGCAGCTCAACGACTACGGCGTCAACTTCATCCGGCCGCAGCTCGTCACCATCTCCGGCGCGGTCCTGCCGAACGCCTACGGTGGCAAGCAGCGCTCCATCATGATCTACCTTGACCCCAAGGCGCTGCAGGCCAAGGGCCTCTCACCGTCTGACGTCCTCAACGCGATGGCGCAGCAGAACGTCGTCGAGCCCGGCGGCACTGCCAAGATCGGCTCGGCAGAGTATGACGTCCGCCTCAACAGCTCACCATCTACCATCCAGGGCCTCTCCGACATACCCATCAAGCAGATCAACGGCGCAATGGTCTACGTGCGTGATGTTGCCACCGTCGCCGACGGCTTCATTCCGCAGACCAACATCGTCCGTCAGGACGGCCACCGCGGCGTTCTTCTCAGCGTCCTCAAGTCCGGCTCCGCTTCCACGCTCTCCGTCGTCAAAGGCGTGCTGGGGCTGCTGCCGCGCGTCGAGGCGAGCTTGCCCCCGAGCCTCAAGATCACGCCCATCGGCAATCAGGCGCTCTTCGTCCGCGCCTCCATCAGCGGAGTCGTGCGTGAGGCCATCATCGCCGCCACGCTCACCGGCCTGATGATCCTGCTCTTCCTCGGCTCCTGGCGTTCGACCGTCATCATCGCAGTCTCTATTCCGCTTTCGATCCTCACCTCGATTATCATCCTCGGCCTCATCGGTCAGACCATCAACATCATGACGCTCGGCGGCCTCGCGCTCGCCGTGGGAATTCTGGTTGACGACGCCACGGTCGCGATCGAGAACATCGAGCGCAACATCGCCATGGGCAAAGAGATGAAGCAGGCCATCCTCGATGGCTCGCAGCAGATTGCATTGCCTGCGTTCGTCTCGACGCTCTGTATCTGCATCGTCTTCGTGCCGATGTTCTTCCTCACCGGCGTCGCCAAGTTTCTGTTCGTGCCGCTGGCCGAAGCCGTGGTCTTCGCGATGCTTGCCTCGTATCTACTCTCGCGAACCCTCGTGCCCACGATGGTGCTGTACATCATGCGCGGACACGAGCACAAGGCAGCGGAACCGAAGACCATTTTGGGACGCTTCCAGCGCGGCTTCGAACGCGGATTTGAACGCTTTCGCACCAACTACCGCGACATGCTGGGGAGCGCCCTCGAGCATCGCAAGGTTTTTGCAGCAGCCTTCCTCGCTTTCTGCGTCATCTCCTTTGGACTGATCTTCTTTTTAGGAGAGGATTTCTTCCCCAGCGTCGATGCCGGTGTCTTTCGTCTGCACGTTCGTGGCCGGGCCGGCACCCGCATCGAGGAGACCGCCCGCCTGTGCGACGAAGTAGAGAACGTTCTGCGTAAAGAGATTCCCAAAGACGAACTAGTCACAATCCTCGACAACATCGGACTGCCGTTCAGCTCGATCAACACGACTTACAGCACCAGCGGGACCATTGGCACGTCGGACGCCGAAATTCTGGTTTCGCTCAACGAGAAGCATCACCGTCCAACTGACGAGTACGTAAAGAAGCTGCGCGAAGACCTGCCGCTATATTTTCCCGGAGTGGAATTCTTCTTCCAGCCGGCGGATATCGTCAGCCAAATTCTGAACTTCGGCCTGCCCTCGCCGATCGA
>DATNGO010000096.1:0-6388 GCA_035605855.1 Acidobacteriaceae bacterium
CGAACCAGCGTCTCCGCGCCGCCCACCTCCATGCTGTCAACGACATGCGCAATCTTCATCCGGCGAACCTCAGTCACGCGCTCGATCCTCTCAATGCGTCAGGTTCACGATGCGCAGCGTGATGTACATCACCAGAATGAATCCTATGGTCATCACTCCGGAGTACCGGAGAACGCGACCCAGCGGCAGGCGCGGCGAGACCATGCCCCGCTGCAGCGCCATCTGGAACGCGACCTCCGCAAGTCCGCCCAGCAGAAACAACGTCAGAACAAATGCTCGCGAAAGGAACCAGCCTGTAACCATGAACCCGGTGAAGGACAGCACCAGGAGCCGCGCCAATCGTCGAATATCAGCCTCGTCAGGAACCGCAGCGCCGCCGGGCGGCGGCAAAGCGAACGCGTTATCGGAGAGCACAACCGGCTTCTTCTCGACGATGTTCTTGGGCCATGCTACGACGAAGGAATCTCTAACGCTGGGAAACAGGAACATCGACCAGAAGAAAAGTCCGCAGAGGCCGAGCTCGGCCGCGCACACCACGATCGTGTTGTGTGCCGTCTTACCGATGGCGTCCGTCATGTTGCCAAACCCGATGCCGAACAGCGGATGCGCCTTCAGCAGCTGAAGGCCGTCACCCCAAAGCTCCGTCCTGTCCTCGCCCGCACTCGCCGAAATATCTCTGCCGCCCGTGTAACCTGCGGCAGAGGCGCCGGCGAAGAGCACCGCCGCAAGAATAATCGAAGGCACAGTCCCGATTTTCTTTCGCAGCGCCACAATCACCACGGCCATCAGCGCAAGGATGGAGCCCCGCGAATGCGTCAGGAATGCTCCCCACAGCAGGAGTCCGACCGGCACCAGCACAAAGACGAAATTCCGGATCTTCTTCTTCTTCTGCCAGAAGAAAAACATTAGAGGAAGCACGCATATGATCAGTTGGGCAAAGTCATTCGGATCGTTGATCTGTCCTTGCCCGCGCAGCCTGTAGAACCACTGCTTGTGCTCGTTGCTCATCCCCAGGAAGTAGCTTCCACTCATGTCCGTGCTGTGCGCGGCTGCCCCCTGGGGCAGCCCGTGACGCAACTCAATGGCTCCCTGTCCGATGACGAACAGGCACACGAACAGCATCATCAGGATGACGATCTGCACCTTTCGCTTGGTCGTGCAGTGCAGACAAACCAGCAGATACGCAAACGCATTCGGGATAAACAGCAGCACCGCAGTGACGCCGCCGCCTGCCCAGCTCGCGCCGATCAGCATCGACATGAACGTTGCAAACGCCAGGCCGATCAACGCCGGCAGCTGGGCTGTCTTTCCCACGCTTGAACCGCTCAGCGCCGGCAGCGAGACAATCACGATCACGCCGGCAAGAATCAGCTCGATGCGGTACTCTGCCAACGATCCGAACATGACCGTGGGCGTCAGATAGTACGTCAGGACGTAGAGGATAGTTAGAACAAATCCCATCGCGTGAGTTGCCCGGGCAGATCCTCCGTACGCAATAGAATACCCTATCTATTTGGGTGTTCTACTCGTATCTATTTGGGTGTTCTACTCGTATCTGCTTGAGTGTTCTACTCGGAATACACCTTCTGGCCTTTGATGCCCGCAGGCCTCGCTTCAACCGTGTCATCATTTTTCGCAACGTCATTTCGCGCTGTAAACGTCGGCCTGGATCATGGAAAACGCGAGCTCAACAAACAATATGTCTGCGTGGAAGCCGGGTCTGGTTTCGGTGGTCATGCCCGCGCACAACAGCCAGTGCTCACTGAGCGAGTCTGTTCAGTCCGTACTGTCCCAGACCTACGGCGACTGGGAGCTGATCATCGTCGACGACGCCTCCTGCGACGGCACCTCCGCGCTTGCCCGTCAGTTTGCCTCCGATGACGCCAGGATTCGCGTTCTTTCCCTCGCACAGAACGTCGGTGTTGCAGAGGCTCGAAATTGCGGCATCAACGCCGCCTGCGGCCAATACCTTGCATTCCTCGACAGCGACGACCTTTGGTTGCCCAACAAGCTGCAGATACAGATCGACTTCATGCGTTCCAGCGGTGCCGGCTTCTCGTTTGCTCAGTACCGGCGAATCGACCGCGACGGTTCCCTGAGTAATCCCGTCAAAGTCCCCCGCTCCGTCGGCTACGAGGGTCTTCTCCGCGGCAACTCCATCGGTTGCCTCACCGTCGCCATCGACCGCTATCAGATTCCCGAGGTCTCGATGCCCAAAATAAGTCACGAGGACTATGTCACCTGGCTGAAGATTCTCAAGCGAGGTCACATCGCCTACGGCATCCCCCACGACCTCGCCCGATATCGAGTCACAACCTCCTCTGTCTCCTCAGACAAGCGGCGGAGCGCCAGTTGGACCTGGAACATCTACCGCCGCGTTGAGGGCCTCTCTCTGCTCAAGTCGGCGTGGTGCTTCCTGCACTACACCGCTCGCGCCATCTACATTCGTCAGTTCTCCTGATCTGACTCTGACCACTAATGCGACGGCGCCACCGTGATGCTCCCTGTACCAGCCGCGCTGAAGGTGAGCACTCCGGCGGTATCAGTCGTCGCCGTTGCCGGTGCGCCCGCTCCCGAGATCGAGTACGTCGTGTTCGGCGTCAGGTCCGAAACATACTGCGCCGTCGCTCCGGAGGCCGGATAGGTGACGCCGGTGAATGCCGCAGGCCAGTTCCGCATGAACATTACCAGCGTCGATCCGACCAGGGCTCCATCGAAGTTCTGTCCCGCAGTCGATTGCACCAGGACCGTATGGCTCTTCGTGAACGATGACCCTCCCCACTCCAGCACCGTAAGGAACTGGGTTGAAGCGGGACTGCCGGCGTCGATGAGCAGATGCGAATACGGCTCCCAGTCACTCGTTCCCGGGTTTCCGTTCTCGTTGGTCATGTACGCTCCCGCATCCGAGAGAGTCGCGTTCGCCGGCAGCAGGCTGCTCACATACGCTGTCTGCTTGCCCGAGCGCGTCGACCAGTTGGCCACGCTCCCGTTCACGGTGATGGGTCCCGTCGTCGTCATCCACACGCGCTTGGAGCTCGACCCGCCGGCGCCCCGGTCGTAGTAAACGACCTGGTTCGATCCGCGCAGATAGATCAAGGAACGCGACGCAGCAGTGATTCCGGACATCCCACCCCAGCCGACAGCCGCCGAACCGTTGTACAGGTTGGTGGTGTCAACGATTGCGGCGACATAGCCTGGCAGCTCTGCATGCTCCAGCGTGGCCGACCCGGCCTGATATCCATGCCAGAACTGACCCCCGCCCTTGCCATCGCTGCCAAGAGCCGCCTGCCACTCGAAGCAGGATCCCGCCGTGGCGCACGGTGCCTGGGCAGCGACCCCATACCCCGCGCCGTTACTGAACTCGGCCGTCGCGAGCATCATGTTGTAGTCGTTGAACACCGTCCGCGTCTTGGTAATGAACTCGCCCTGGCTGAGCACATCGAAGCCGCCGCATGTTTCATGCTCGTGGTCGTTGCGGCTATTCGCGCAGTAGTACGAGAACGCGGTGTTTGTCCCCCCATCTCCTTCACTGGCGGAGAAAGTTCCATTCGGATCCCATCCACTGCGAGCAAGGATGTGCTGATTGCCGCCGTTGTACAGATCCGTCGGCATCTGCACACGCGGGTCCGCGGGTGCATTCGCTGTCGGATCCGCGGCCGGCAGAGACAGGAAAAGCGGAATTGCGTTCGGCGCTCCGTAACCGTTGGCCAGGTTTCCATAGAAGGACGAGATCCCGCCAATGCTCGTGTACAGCAGCGGCCACTCAAGAGACGCGGTCCGGTCGGTTCGTCCGTTCATGGAGTCGCTCACCATCATCCAGGCTTCGGCATTGAAGTCGGAGGGTGCGCGGAACAGCTGCAGCGAATCGCCCGTCGAGAAATAGGCCATCCGCGGCTGCGATTTGGCGTACTCGTACGTCAGGAACTCAAGATCGGAGACTGCCTTCAGGTCCCACCAGCTTGAGGTCGCAAGGCTCATCTGAGGACCGTACTTGACCGGATCGTTGTATCCGGCGGATTGAATCGACGCCATCGCCAGCGCCAGCCGGTACATCGAATACTGGTACCAGCTTCCCTCCGACGACTCACCTCCGCGACCATCGCCAAAGCAGGGAACCTGGGTGCCGGACGCTGAGTCTTCGCACTTCGGCGTACCTGAAAGATTCGAGAACGCTGCCTGATAGGCGTCCTGGCTTACCGCCGGATCCTCCATGTGTGCCCAGTCTTTGTACAGCACACCACCGGTCAGGTACGTCCAGTAAGCGTGCAGCGATCCTGCTGTTCCATCCGCGCACACTGTGTATCGACCCGCCCCGCAGGAATTGGTCAATGCAGGGTCATCGGTTGGCGTGTCATTGAATATCAGCGCAGCCGCCGTCAGGTACAAAACCTTGCTGTGGCTGTAGTTATTCCCCATCGCGCGCTGCCCGTCGAAGTCCCAGATGCTATTCGTATTCACCTGCGCCGGACTGTTGTAGTTACCCACCGTCGCTCGATTTCCGGTCAGCGCGATGTTGATCATCTGCTTTGCTGCAAGCGCGAAGTACGCACGCGTGACCTGCTGATCTGCAGCGCTAAGATAACCGCCCGCCATCAGCCAGTCCGGCGTGAGCGTCAGGGCTTCCGTTGAGTCGGCGCCATGGTTGCCCGTCAACCCGTAGTTTGCGTCAACCTGCCGGATGGCGGCCGAGTCCGCGGAATACGCAGACGACATAGGATTCAGCCAGAAGTTGGCATAGTACATCCAGATATCGCGTCCGTAGCATCCCCAGTTGTAGGTCGAGTCGTTCGGATCCACCATCGACATGAAGGCGAAGAGGTAGGCATCGCCTTCCTCCCAGCTTTCACTCAAATCGGCATTGGGCTGTCCCGACCCTGCGTTGCAGGACCATGACCAGCTTCCCTTGATGCTGTTGTAGTCGTTGACCGCAGTGTTGTAGAGCGTGGCGTACAGCGGATTGCTCATCACCGCCTTCGCCCGCAGCGCCGGAAGCATCGCGGCCGTAATTCCTCCCAGGCGGGGATGCGCGGTCTGCGGAGTCGGCGACGCTGTAATCGTAATCGTCGACGACGCCGTCACCGAGCTGCTCGCATTGCTCTTGGCTGTCAGGTGATACGTGCCCGGAGTCGTGGTGTACAGCGCCACCGTGCACGGCTCATTCACGACGCACGGATTGGTTCCAACGATCGTGCCTCCATCCGAGCTCCAGGTCACCGTCTTGTTGTTCACTCCGGTCACCACTGCGGTCACCGTCTGGTACGATCCACTCGGCGCAACCGGGGTCTGGGGATACACGTAAATCTGCGCGCCCGAACTGGAGTTGGTGTACGCGTTGACTGTGATCGACTCCGGCTGCGAAGCCGTCACCTGGGGCGACGCGCTGTCGGCCACTGACACGCTGAAGTTCGATGTCCCGGCCGCCGTCGGAGTTCCCGAAATTACACCCGCGCTCGACATCGTGAGGCCCGCCGGCAGACTCCCCGAAGCAATCGACCATGTATAGGCCGGCGTTCCTCCGTTCGCGTCCAGCGTGGCCGAGTACCCGCTGCCGCTGGTGCCGTAACCCAGGGCAACCGTCGTAATCGTCAACTGCGCCGCGCCGACCGAGATCGACTCCTGCGCGGAGGCCGTCTGCGCCGGTGACGCACTATCCGTCACCGTCACCTTGAAGCTCGAGTCACCGGCCGCGGTAGGCGTGCCCGAAATCACACCCGCGCTCGACATCGTTAATCCTACCGGCAGACTCCCCGACGCAATCGACCACGTATAACCCGGCGTTCCTCCGGTCGCGCTCAGCGTCGCGCTGTATGAGCTTCCAGTCTGGGCCGCGCTCAGACTCGTTGACGTAACCGTCAGCGCCGCCGGCGCCGCACTCACCGCAATCGACTCCTGCACAGAAGCCGTCTGCACCGGGGATCCGCTATCCTTCGCCGCGACCGTGAACGTCCAGGTGCCGCTCGCCGTCGGCGCACCCGAAATCACACCTGCGCTTGAGAACCTCAACCCAGGCGGCAAACTTCCCGCAGGCAGCGACCACGTGTAACCCGGCGTTCCGCCGCTCGCGCTGAGTGTCGCGCTATAGGAGTTTCCGCTGTTCCCCGCACTCAGGCTCGTTGACGTAATTGTCAGCTTGCTCGGCGCTGCACTCACCGTGATCGACTCGGTTGCCGACTGCGTCTGTGCCGGCGATCCGCTGTCCTTCACCCCGACCGTGAAGGTCGAGGTCCCACTCGCCGTTGGCGTTCCCGAAACCACGCCCGCGCTTGAAAGCGCCAGGCCGGCCGGCAGTTGTCCCGAAGCCAGCGACCAGGTATAACCCGGCGTTCCGCCGCTCGCGTTCAGCGCTGCGGCATACGATGTACTCACCTGTCCCGAAGGCAGCGCGGTC